>JAUIME010000354.1 GCA_030433195.1 bacterium | reverse complement strand
GAGGTTGCGAATGCCTTCGACGTCGGACATGATGCGCGAGACGAGCGTCCCGGAGGCGTGCCGGTCGAAGTATCCGGTCGGAAGTCGCGAGATGTGCCGTTGCACCTGGATGCGCAACTCGGCGATGAGCTCGTGCGCGCGGACTGACAGCAGGCGCGTGAGCGTAAACGAAGTGAGGGCCTGGATGATTGCCGCACCTCCAACCGCGAGCAGTATCGGCAGCAGCGGTTTGCCCTCCTTCAGCACTCCGTCGATGAAGTACTTGGGGGAGAGCGGAATCACGAGCGCGGCGGATTGGCTGATCACGATGAGCAGCAAGCCCACCGCGAGAATGCCGCGACGAGGCCAGATCAGCGTGTTGAACGCGTTGCGGACGCTCGCGCCGCTCACGCGCTTTCCTTTGCCGGGGCGATCGACCACGGGGCCGCTGCGTCCTCGATGTTCGGCCATGCGTCCGAGTTTGTTTCCGTTCACTCGGCCAATCTCCTGAGCTCGATCGATGTCAAGACTTCACGGTGTACGAGTGCCGCGAGTCGAAAGCGGGCCTCGGCGACATCGAGGCTCACGTCGCCGAGGCGTGTGATCGTGATGAGTCCGGCTCGATACTGTTCTCGTGCGTCTTCGTAGTTGCTTTCGGCGAGCGTGACGGCTTCGCGTTGCCGCGTGATGCGCTCGTCGAGATAGCGGAGATCGGAGACGAGCTGCGCCAGCGCCGTTCGCCGGCTGCGGCGTACGTCCTCGATCCGCTGTCCGAATTCGCGGGCGCGATGCTTCGCCGCGGATTGGCGTGCGATGCGATCGCCCCCGTCATACAGGCTCCACTGGATGGCGATTCCGACGTTCCACGACGAATCGAGATCGTCGGGTTTGTCGCCATCCGCGCCGAGCGCGCCGAAGCCGAGGATCTCGGGACGCTGCTGCGCACCCAGATCTCGCCGCGTCGCGTCTTCAACTTTCCGAAGGGCCCGCAGGGATCGTATCTCCACTCCGCCTTCGATGCGATCCCGGGCCGCCGAGATACGCGTTTCGAGGTCTTTCGGGCGATCGAGTACGCCTTCGACGCGGATGTCCTCGGGGTCGGCGGCGACGGCCGCAGCGAGCGCGAGGCGCGCGCGTTCGGCGCGCGCGCGCACCGAGCGCAGCGAGTCCTCCGATTGGATCACGCGGATGGACGCCTCGCGGACGTCGATCTCGGCGACGTTCCCGACCTCGAACAGATCGCGCGCGTCCTCGAGCTCGTCGTTGCGCTGCGAGAGACGCTCGCTCGCGATCTCGAGATCCGCTTGCGAGAGCCACACGTCCGCGAGCGCGGTGCGCGCTCGCATGCCGGCCTCGAGCCGCGTGCGTGAAAGCTCGGCGCGCGACGACTCGACGAGCGCGCGCGAGCGATCCTGCACCGCGTCGCGCCGACCGAACGCGTACAAGAGCTGCTCCCCGGAGAGATCCAAGCGATAGTCGTTCTCGCGACCGGCTTCGAAGTCACCGAACGGACCGAAGTCGATCTCGGGAAGATCGCCGTTGTACGTGTACGTCGCGGATGCCCCGATGCGGGGGTAGGCGAACGCGCGGTCGGCCCGGGTGAGCGAGCGCTGCGCCTCGAGGGCTTCCCGCGCGGCTTCGACCGACTCGACTCGCAAGCGCGCGAGCGCATCGGCCGAGTCGGCGTCGAGGACGATCGGCTCGGCTTCTTCGGCGGACGGGGTTTCGGCGGACGGGGGCTCGGCGCTCGCCACACCTGCGCCGCAAGCGAGGCTCGCCGCGGCGAGCACGAGTCCGGCGAGGGTCGTACGCGTTGGCGAATCGAGCGCGCTCGACCCGCGGCTCGCGTGCAAGCGCGCGAGTCGCGCTCCGAGCCGACGACGAACCGACTCGAGCATCTGGTACAGGACAGGCACCACGAGGAGCGTCATCGACGTGCTGACGATCAACCCCGCGATGAAGCACGTTGCGAACGGACTCCACGCGATGCTGAAGTCGGGGATTCCGATCGCCATCGGGAGGAGTCCCGCGATGGTCGTCGCCGTGGTCATGAGGATCGGTCGCATGCGTTGATGTCCCGCGGTCAGGACCGCGTCGCGAAGCGGCAAGCCGTCGGCGACGCGGCGATTCATGAAGTTGATGAGTACGATCGCATCGTTGATGACGAGGCCTGTCAGTCCGACGATGGCGATGAAAGCTTGCACCGTGAAGTACGAGCGCTCGGGGCGCACCCAGCCCGCGGGCATGAGCTCCGCGGCGACGCTGAAGAATGCCATCGCGAGAATCACGCCCGTGAAGCTGAAGACGATGTTCGACATGATCAGAAACGGCTGCGCGTAGCTGCGGAACTGTGATGCGAGAATCGCGTAGATGAGCAGCGTCGCGATGCCGAATGCGAGGATCAGGCTGCGGTAGCTCTTGCCCGTGCTCTCGGCTTCGCCGCCGAAGGCGAGTGCGACGCCGGGGTAGTCGGGCGCTCGTTCGCGGTACCAACCGCGGATCTCCCGCGTGAGCTCGGCGGCTCCGAGCTCGGCATCCGCGCGAAGATTGCCCGTGATCGTGATCGCGCGCTCGAAGTCGCGCCGTACGAGCGACGCGGGCTCTTGCGACAGGGCGAGCCGGCCCACGTCGCTGAAGCGCACCAGCCGGCCGTCGACGTCGTTGGTGATCGGGACGTCGAGCAGATCGAGCGGGTCGCCGATCGTCGCGGGCGAGAGTCTCACGCGGATCGGGACGTCTTCGTCGATGCGGCGGAAGTCGCCGATGTAGGCGCCGTCGAGCGCGTCGGCGACGAACTGCTGCACCGCGACGTCGCGCAGACCGTAGAGCGAGACGCGCTCGCGATCGGGCTCGAACGAGACGACCGTCGAGATCTGCGTGCGGTCGTGCGTGACGTCGATGAGCCCGTCGAGCGCGCCGCCTTCGGCAGAGGCCTCGAGAAGCCATGCGTGGAGATCTTCGGCCATCGCGAGCACGCTCGCGTCGTCGACCCCGGTCACGCGCACGTTGAGCGGTTGACCGACCGGCGGCCCGTCTTGAGCGGCGATCACCTCGAGGTCGACGCCGTCCCGCTCGAACTCGTCTTCGAGATCGCTGCGGATGCGAGCGATGAGCGCCGCGGGGTCGTCGTAGGTTCGATCTTCGCGCGGGGCCATCTCGGCGAAGAGGATGCCGTACTGATTGCTCCAAACCGGTCGGTAGGCGAGGTCGACGAGGAATCCGGCCGTTCCCGAGACGCTGCGCACTTCACCCGGGCCGCGTTCCACGAGTCGCTCCGAGATCGCGCGTACGGTCGCGTCGGTCTCGGTAAGGGTCGTTCCCGCCGGCATGCGCGCGTAGACGAGCGTCACCGACGTGTCTTCGGGGAAGAACACGAGCTTCAACACCGGAGGCAGGCCGAACGCGGGAGCGAACAAGAGGAACAGGGCGAGCACGAACAGGAGCAGCGACCCGCCGAGCGCCGTGGCGGGGTGGGAGAGGTTGAAGCGCAGCAGGCGATCGTACCCGCGGGAGACGCGGCCGAGGAAACCGGGGCGGCGCAGCGGATCGCCGTTCGCGACGCGTCCGCGCTCGGCAGCGCGGTCGGGGCCCATGAGCCGCTCGAGGTCGACGACGTGCAGCGGAAGCATCACGAGACACTCGAAGAGACTGATCGCGAGCGCGACGCACACGGCGATCGGGACGAGCGCGAAGAAGTCCCCGGTCGAGCCCGTCATGATGAGCATCGGCAGGAACGCGGCCATCGTCGTGAACGTCGCGCTCGTCACGGGCCAGAAGACTTCGGACGTGCCGCGGACGACCGAGTCGATGAGCCCGTCCCCCTCCTCGCGACGGCGCTGGATGTTCTCGATCACGACGATCGCGTCGTCGACGACGATCCCGATCACGAGCACGAACCCGAGGAGCGAGATCTCGTTGACGCTCTGACCCGCGAAGTAGAACACGAGCAGCGAGCCGAGAAACGCGAACACGATACCCGACACCGTGAGCACCGCGGCGCGACACGTGGCGAAGACGAAGAACGTGAGGAGCCCGATGGCGACCGATTGTACCCACGTGACTTGGACGGCTCCGACGACGACCGCAGCGACCGCTCCGAGCCCGAGGCCGAATGCCGTCAGCCGACGTCCGCGCTGCGCCATGAACAAGAACAGCAGCGCCATGACGAGCACGACCGACAACAGCAGGTTGTTCACGAGGACGCCGAGACCGTCCTTGATCTTGAAGGTGCTGTCGAGCGTCGGCACGATGGCGAGACCCGTGTCGGCGTGCGTTTCGAGGAACTCGTCGACGATGGCGAAGACTTCCCGCTTGATGTCGATCGCGTTGCCCGCTCGAGTTTTCAGGACCTTGCAGGCGACGGTCTCGCGTCCGTTCACGGTCGTGATCGCCGAGCCGTCGATGCGCCGAAACCCGGTCGACTCGGCGTCGAGCAGGTCGGCGACGCGTAGCAGGTTGCCGTCCCCGTCACGGCGGACGACGACGTTCTGCAGATCGTCGCGGTCGCGGAAGCGGTGATCGACACGGATGAGACGCTCGCCGAGGGAGGTGTCGAGCGTTCCGGCGGGCGGCGCGGTGCCGGTCGAGCGAAGCGCCGCGACGACGTCGTCCGTCGTGATGCGGTGCCGCTCGAGTGCGCGCGGGTCGAGCGCGACGACGAACTGCTCGGGATCATCCCCGAGGAGCAGTACGTCCTTCACGTCCGGAAGGGTCTGCAGACGCGTGCGCAGGTCCTTCGCGAGCAGCACGAGCACGCGCTTGGGCAGCGGCACGGCAGGATCGGCCGAGACGAGATTGAGCTGGATGACCGGGAGCCACTCGTCGACGTCTTGTTCTTCGAAGTACGGAGTGAGCGGATCGCCGTTCACGGTCGGCAATCGGCTCTGCACGCCGAGGACACGCAGTCGCAGTTCGTCGTACAACCCGTCGTAGTCGGTGTCGTCCACGAACTTCACACGGATCAACGATTGGTTCGCGTTCGAGACCGAGCGGATGAAGTCGATGTCTTCCATCCCGCGGATCGACTCTTCGATGATGTCGGTCACGAGGCGCTCGACTTCTTCGGGCGATGCGCCGGGGTATCGCGTCGTGATCTGGACTTCGCCGAACTGGATGTTCGGGTAGCGATCGATGGGGATGTTCGGAACCGCGAACAGAGCCGAGAGGATCACGACGCCGAGGAACAAGACGTTGAGCAGTACGCCTTGGCGGAGCAAGAACCGGGTCAGGGATTCCATGGCGAGGTCCGATCAGGGAGCGTTGTCGGGGCGGACGAGGACGGCGTCGGCGGGAAGGGCTTCGGGCGAGACGAGGACGAACGTCGGGCGGACGCGCAGCGGTACGATCGGCAGTCGGCGTCCGTCGCGAAGGTGTACGAACGACCGTTCGAGCCGCTTCTCGACGAATGCGTCGGGGATGCGCAGCGAGCCGGTCGGGTCTTCGACGCTGAGGCGGAACGCGACCTCGAGGCCGCCGCTCGCCTCGGGAGCGCTCGTGCCGGGAAGGCGCAGCTCGACGATGCGTTTGAGGGTCACCGAATCGTGTCCGACGTCGACGCGATGGAGACGCGCGAGCGCGGGCTCGCTGTCGTCGTGGACGAACTCGACGGGGATCTCGGACCCGATCGCACGCAGGGCGCGGACCTCGGCCTCGGACAAGCGCGCGTGAACCGACAGCGTCGAGACGTCCGCGAGTTCGAGGATCGATTGCCCAGGGGCGATCATGGCGCCGGGCTCGACTTCGCGCGCGAGGACGGTCCAGCCCGCGGGAGCACGAATCTCGTGGCGCGCGAGCCGTTCCTCGGTATCTTCGAGCTCGATGCGCGCGGCTTCGATCGCTTGCTGCGCGAGCGAGAGGCGCGACTCGGCGTGCGACACGTCGAGCTCGGCGAC
>JAUIME010000353.1 GCA_030433195.1 bacterium | reverse complement strand
GAGAAACACCGAGAGGAAGAACACGCCGAGTCCGATGTACTCGACGATACTGATCTTCTTGGCCCCGATCTTCTTGGACATGAAACGGACCTCGCGGATTCGATCGACGACCGTCGGCGCGCAGTTACGCGACCCTCCGGCCTCGATTCAGTCTCGACTTCTCTTCGCTCTCGATTTCTCGGCGCCGGCCGCGTCGAAAGCGACCGAGCCCGATGGGTCGATCAGCCTTCCTCGCGTGCTTCCCACTCGTCGATCGAGAGCAGGACTTCGCGCGCCTTCGATCCCTTGTACTTTCCGACGATTCCATCTTCGGCCATCTGGTCGATGAGCCGTGCGGCGCGCGAGTAACCGATCTCGAACTGCCGTTGGAGCAAGCTCACCGATCCACGGTTTTGCTCGATCACAAAACGCACGGCTTCCTCGAACAGTTCGTCACGCTTCTTCTTCGCCGAACGCCCACCCCCCGCAACCGCGCCGCCTTGTTCGAGCGACTCGAGCTCGGGGTTGAACTGGGGTTCGGACTGCTTCTTCAAGAAACCGACGATGCCCTTGATTTCCTTCTCGGACACGTAGGCGCCTTGCGCACGCACGAGTCCCGCGGATCGCGGCGGCAGGTAGAGCAAGTCCCCCGATCCGAGCAGACGCTCGGCGCCGATGCCATCGAGAATGGTTCGCGAGTCGACCTTCGACGAAACGCGGAAGGAGATTCGCGCAGGGAAGTTCGCTTTGATGAGGCCCGTGACCACATCGACCGACGGGCGCTGCGTCGCGAAGATGATGTGGATCCCGACGGCGCGCGACTTCTGCGCGAGCCGCGTGATCGACCCTTCGATCTCCTTGGACGCGATCATCATGAGATCGGCGAGCTCGTCCACGATGATGACGATGTACGGCAAATGCGACGGGATGGTCTCCGGATCGGCGTCCATCTCTTTCGCACGTTCTTGGATGTAGTCCTCGCCGAGGTCGTTGTATCCCGTGATGTTCTTGACGCCGACGTCGGCGAGAAGCGCATAGCGCTCCTCCATCTTGTTCACGGCCCAGTCGAGGATCGCGGGCGCGCGTCGCATGTCGGTGACGACCGGCGTGATGAGGTGGGGGATCTTCTTGAAGAGCGACAGCTCGACCATCTTCGGGTCGATCATGATGAGCTGCACGTCTTCGGGAGAACGACTCAACAGGATGCTGAGAATGACCGTGTTGATGCAGATCGACTTCCCCGAGCCCGTGGCTCCCGCGATGAGGAGGTGGGGCATGGCGGAGAGGTCGTCGACGATCGGAAGCCCCGAGGCGTCCTTGCCGATCAAGAACGGAATCGCGGCCTTGCTCTGTCGGTACGCTTCGGAGACCGCGAGGTCGCGAAGGCAGACCATCTCTCGTACGGCGTTCGGAACCTCGATGCCGACCGTCGACTTGCCGGGAATCGGCGCGACGATACGCACGGGCGACTTCAACGCCATGGCGAGGTCGTCGGTGAGGTTGACGACGCGCTGCACCTTGATGCCCGCGGCGAGCTCGAGTTCGTAAAGAGTGATGACGGGGCCCTTGTCGATCTCGACGACTTGGGCTTCGACTTTGAAGTCGGCGAGAGTCTTCACGAGGATCGCGCTGGTCTCGCGGATCGATTCGTCGAGGCCCGTGGAGTCGGCCTGGGGCGGCGGCTCGAGCAGGTCGATCGGCGGAAGCGCGAAGCCGCGCTCGTCGGTTCGCTCGCCGAGCATGTCGGCGGGGATCTCGGTGTTCGGCTTCGCGTTCATCTTGATCTTGCGCTTCGGGGAGACCCCGCCGCCGATCATGCCGAGGACCTTGGGCTTCTCGCCTTCGGTCGCGTTGCCGGAGGAGGCGCTCGATGCTGCGGCGCGCGCCGACTCGGGTTCGGACTTCGCTCTCGTGCCCGCGGCCGCTCGGCTCTTGCGCGACGAGGCAGCGGCGGTCTCGGTGGCCGTTTCCGCTGCGGTCGCGGCGGCCGTCTTCGCGGCTTTGCGACGTTTCGGCTTGGGCTGCGTCTCCGCCTCGGCTTGCGCGTCGTCTTCGGAGACCGCGGCGGCGGCGCGTCGCGCGCGTCGTTTGCGCGGAGCCGGCTTCGCGGCTTCCTCTTCGTCGTCGTCTTCGTCCTCTTCGACTTCGTCGTCGTCGAGATCCTCGACGCGCAAACGGTCGGCGAGTGCGTTGCGAACCCCGCGGAGCGCCGTCCCGAATCCGAGCGCGAACCGACGCTTCGTCGCGCCGTTCTCTTCCGCGTCTTCGTCTTCCTCGTCGTACTCCTCTTCCTCCTCTTCGTACTCGTATTCGTCTTCTTCGTCCTCGTCTTCGTCTTCCTGGTCGGTTTCGCGGAGATGGTCGACGAGCTTCCACGCTGCGGTCAGGGGGAGCCAATCGGTCGACAGCAGAACGCCGATCAGTGACGTGGAGAGGAGGAGGAGATACGAACCCGGCAGGCTGAACTGTTCTTGCATCTGGGCGTGCACCCAGGCACCGAGCCACCCGCCGTAGTAGTCGAGGCGTACGAACGTCGCGATCGTGGCGAAGGCGGCGACGAGGAGGGCGCCGCCGAAGAGCCGTGCGATCGGGGCGCGTAGTCGGTGTTGCAGGAGGGCCGAGAAACCCCAAAACGTGACGAGTCCGACGAGGAGGTACGCCGAAGTCCCGATCCCCTGAAGTAACGTCGAGGCGATCGCTTCGCCGACCGAACCACAGAAGTTACCGCGGCGGACGGGAGACTCGTCCGGTGTTCCGATCGTGATCGCGTGGATGCGGTCGAGATCCGGAGACTCGGAGGGGGTGAGGGGAGGGGCCTGATCGACGGGCCGATACGAGAGGAGGCTGAGCATGCAGAAGATGCTGAGCGCGAGCAGAAGAATGGCCCATGCTTCCTTGTAGATGCGGCCACGCGTCGGTTCGCCGTCTTCTTCGTACTCGTAATCCTCGTCGTCTTCGTATTCGTCTTCGTACGTACTGTCGCGCTTGCTCGCCATCGTCTCCCCTCGCCCTTGCTGCGCGCTCCGAGGCTTTCTCGCGATCCGTTACTCGATCACGAGGGCTCAGTCGCGTGCATGCGTCGCGCTCTCGCGGGTTCCGCCCTCCGCGAGGAGTCGCTCGGCCGTTCGCACGATCGCGTTGGCGATCGTGTCCTTCGTTCGTGCTTCGATCCGCGTACTCTCGCCGTCTCGCAAGAGAATCGTCGCGGTCGAGCGTCGCGCGCCGATTGCCGATGCGTCGTTCCAGACGATCGCGTCGAGGCGCTTCCGTTTCATCTTGTCGAGCGCGTTACGCTCGCCGTTTTCGGTTTCGAGTGCGAAGCCGATCACGAAGCGGTCGCCCTTGCGCTTCGCGGCCCGCGCCACGATGTCCGGATTACGAATCAGCGCGATGGACTCTTCCATCGCGTCTTTCTTGATCTTCTGTCGCGAGGCGCGGCGCGGTCGGAAGTCGGATACCGCAGCGGCCATGACAAGCCCGTCCGACGATTCGAAATGCGCCTGCACGGCTTCGTCCATCTCCTTCGCGGTGACGACTCGGTACGTCGGGATTCCTCGCGGGTCGGGGAGGTTCGTCGGTCCCGACACGAGAGTCACCGAGTGCCCTCGCCGTTTGGCTGCGCGCGCGATCGCGAATCCCATGCGGCCGGACGAATCGTTGGACAAGTACCGGACCGGATCGATGGGTTCGCGGGTCGGGCCCGCCGTGACGAGGATACGCATTCGGGAACGAACGGGATCTCCTTGGTACCGCCCTGACTATCCGCACCAGTCATCCGGACCGGTGTCACGGAACTCGATATCGCGAAGCACCCGTGTTGCGAAGCCACCTTGCGCGCGCTCGAAGTATCGCGGCTCTGTCGCACCGCGATGCCGAGGCCGCGGAAAGGCGCGGTCGCGAACACCGATACCGCGGGATCTGTCGTTTTCTCGCTCCCACCACCCGTGAGGAGGAGAGGAAGAAACGCCCGGAGGCGTCGCGCGACATTGTATGTCGAGCCCCTCTGCGTCACAACGCCTTTTTGCTCGCGAAGCCGCGTAGAATCTACGATTCCCGGCGATCGGACTCTTCGAGGATGCGCTCGATCTCGTCGAGGATGTCCGCGGGTTCGGTCATGCGGCCCTCGCCGGTGACGCCTTCGGCGAGTCGCCCGACCTCGGGGCCGATGAATCGATGACCGAGCTCACGCAACGTCTCGACATTGCGCTGGACGAGTGGATGGTCCCACATCCGCGGGTTCATCGCGGGGGCGATGAGCACCGGGCAGACACACGCGAGGAGCGCGGTCGTGAGGGCGTCGTCGGCGATACCGGCGGCGTGCTTGCCGAGGAAATTCGCCGTCGCGGGGACGATCACGAAGAGGTCGGCGTCGTCGGCCGCCTCGAGGTGTCCCATGTGGGTGTCGCCGATCTCGGACCACAGGTCCGCGATGACGGTCCCTCCCGTGAGCGCTTGGTAGGTTTCGCGCGTGACCATCCGATTGGCGGCGTCGGTGAGGATCACGATCACCTCGTAGTCGCGCTGGACGAGCTGCGACACGAGCAGGGGAGTCTTGATCGCGGCGATGCTGCCGGTCACGCCGACCACGATGCGGCCTCGGGACTCGCGCGGCTCGGGTCGCGTCAAGGGCTCGTGCCTCCCGAAGCGCGGTGCGTCGCCGACTCGACGAGGCTCTCGATCTCGGCGGCGGCCTCTTCGGCCACCTCGTTCACGATCTGGTGGCCATACCGATGTTGCTGGGCCATTTCCCACCGAGCCGTCTCGAGGCGTCGGCGGATCTGCTCGTCGGAGTCGGTCGAGCGATTGCGCAGGCGCTCCTCGAGCGTCGCGAAATCGGGCGGCAGCAGGAAGACGCAGAGCGCTTCGGGCCGCGAATCCATGATCTGAAGCGCTCCGTGGACGTCGATGTTGACGATGCAGTGTCGATCGCTGTCGAGGATCGAGTCGACGACCTCGCGCAGGGTGCCGTAGCGATTGCCGTGGACGCGGGCGTGCTCGAGAAACTCTCCTCGCTTCACACGCGCCTCGAACTCTTCGTCGGTGAGGAAGTGATAGTGGCGCCCGTCGACTTCGTTGCCACGTGGGGGCCGCGTGGTCGCGGAGACGGACTCGACGAAGCGGCCCGTCGCGCAGAGGTGATCCGCGACCGTGGTCTTGCCGACCCCGGACGGACCCGAGAACACGATCAGTCGCCCCTTTGGTGTCATGTCGCCCCCGACGGAATCTCGAATCCGGCTCGATCTCGAACGCCGCTCGCGCCCGGGCGCGTCCGATCTCGTGACTACTCGATGTTGAGCACTTGCTCGCGAATCTTCTCGATCGTCGCCTTGATGTCGACTACCAGATGGGAGATCGTCGAGTCGTTCGCCTTCGAGCCGATCGTGTTCACCTCGCGGAACATCTCGTGAAGGATGAACTCGAGGCTACGACCGGCTTCGACACCGGATCGGACGATCTCGTCGAATTGTCGCAAATGGCTGTCGAGCCGCGCGAGTTCTTCGCTGATGTCGCAGCGGTCCGCGAACACGGCGATCTCGCGAGCGAGATCCGAAGAGTCGACGGGGACGTCCGCACCGGCGAGCTGGGCGACGCGCTGATGGAGCTTCTCGCGATACGCCTCGACGACGCCGGGAGCGACGCGGGCGATCTGTTTCACGGACTTCGCGATGTCCTTGCGGTGTCGGACGATGTCCTTCTCGAGCTTGGCGCCTTCCGCGGTCCGCATCGCGACGAGCTTGTCGACGGCTTCGGCGAGATCGGCCCGGAGAGACCGCCAATCTCCATCGGAGACGGCTTCGCTCGGTTCGATCGCGACGAGCGCCTCGGGAAGCTGGGCGACGAGATCGAGCGTCGGATCGCCCGCGAGTCCGTGTCGCTTCGCGAGGTCGCGCAGCGCC
>JAUIME010000352.1 GCA_030433195.1 bacterium | reverse complement strand
CGATCGTGCCTCCGACCGCGTAGTACCACGCCTTCGTGCCGTCTGCGCCTTCGAGCACCTGCACGCGATCGTCGGTGGCGGCGAGAACGTTCATGTTGCCGTCGCCCGTCACGTCGCCGAAGCCGAGCTCCTTCGGAAAGCCATCGAGGTTCTCCGACACCCACAGCGGCGTCGCGACGTCGCCTTCGAACGCGAACACCTGCCGCCCGCTCGTCGAGTTCGCAACGACGAGATCGCGATCCGCGTCACCATCGACGTCCTCGAAGTAGAGCTCGATCACGCCGTTGACGTGGTCCATCGAGCCCATGTCGTATTCCCACTCGAGGGCACCCGTCGCGGCGTCACGCACGTAGACGATCGCGCGGTCGGAATCGGTCGCGCCGCCGAACACCGCTTCGAGCTGTCCGTCACCGTCGACGTCGTCGAGCACGACGTAGGGAACCGTGAGTTGCCACACGACCGAACCGTCCGTTCCGTCGAGAACTCCGAGGTAGTTGTCGAACCCGGTGAGGTATTCGTGCGCGAAGCCGACGTCGTCGAATCCGTCGCCCGTCACGTCCCCGGTGGCAACCGCGTTCACCCAGAGGCTCCCGAGCACGGTGTTCCAGAGCTGCGTGCCCGTCGCGCCGTCGATCGCGTAGATCGAGTCGTCGAACGACGCGGCGATGATGTCGGCCGACGCGTCACCGTTGAGGTCGCCGCTCGCGACTCCGGCCGTCGTCGCGCCGGTCGGGAACGTCCAGATCACCGAGCCGTCGAGTCCGTTGATCGCGTGCACGCGGCCGTCCGGGGTCGCCGAGCCGTTGTACGACGCGCCCGCCACCGCGTCCGGCGTACCGTCACCATCGACGTCGGCGATCGTCATCGAGCGCACTCCGTCGAGCAGTCCGTACGACCACAGCGACTGCCCCGTCGCGCCGTCGATCGCGATCACCTGCGAGGGCTCGCCGTAGTACGTCGTGTCGTACTCGGCGCCGATCACTTCGGGACGCCCGTCCCCGGTCAAATCCGCGGTCGCCACATGGCGAACGTAGAGATCCGAATCGTAAATCCAAAGCGGCGCACCACCCGTCGCCCCACCGGCTGACACCGGCAACGCGGGCACGAGTACGAACGCCCCCACCGCGACGATCGCCGCGAGCTGCCTCGAACGTTTCGACTGCAACCAGGCCATATCGACCCTCCGAAAGAATGCGGACCGCACCGGCCCCGCGAGTTCACCGCCTCGGCGTTCGCAACCTGAGCGATCGCCCGAATCCGGTCATGGTACCGCCGAGCGATCCCGAGCGACAACAAAGGAAACAGATGCGTGGCCGAGGGGTCGCGCATGAACACATAACGAGGCGTGCGGTCCTGTCGATCAGGCCGCACGCCACGGACGAGGTCGTCTTGTCGTTCCCGAAACCCGCGACGCGATTCGATGCTTCCCGATCGACGTCGTCGCGTGTCGAGCGGATCGATCAGCCGTTCGACGTGTCGAGGGCGCCCTCTACGACGGCGCGGACGAGGGGTTCGGTCCCCGATCCCACACCGACGAAGATCACGTTGCCCTCCGGGCCCACCACCGCGACAGTCGGGATGCCGCTGACATGGTAGTTCTCGAAGTCTTCCTTCTCGCCGATCACGAACGGGTAGGAGATCTCCGATACCTTTCTGAACTCTTCGAGGTGACCGACGAAGTCTTCCTCGGCGATGTCGCGCACCGATTGGCCGCTCTCCATCTTCGCGTCGTCCGGCATGTAGCCGTTGCCGTAGTAACGCGTCAGTCCGATCATGTGCAGGCCGTCACCCTCATGCTCCTTGTAGAGCTCGTCGAGTGCGGGCATGACCGCGCGGCACGGACCGCACCACGTGGCCCAGAAATCGATGACGGTCACGTTTCCGGCGAGCGCCGAGAGCGGCTTCGCGTCGCCGCCGATCCAGGTCTCGGCGTCGATTTCGGGCGCCGGCTTGCCGACGAGCGACAGTCGCAGTTCGCCGTAGCGCTTCGCGCTGCCGCGCGCGTCGCCTCGCTCGATCGTCTCCGGCAGACCCGACACGGCCTTGCCGTACAGGTCGAGCGCCGCGCCCGTGTTGCCACGCGCACACTCGATGTCGCCGAGCGTGATCCACAACATGCGCTGCACGGCCTCGTCCTTTTCGTCGGCAGCGAGCTGACCGACGCGGTCGACGGCGACTCCCATGTCGCCCGTGGCGATGTAGCAATTGGGCAGATGATACTGACGCACGAACTTCGCCGAACCGCTGTCCGGGTTGTGTTCGAGCAGCATCGTGTACGCCTCGATGGCACGCGCGGGATCACTCTCACCATAGTGGAGCCCCACCGCGTTGAGACCTCGTTCGAGGAGGTCGCCGTGCTCCTCGTTCGCGTACTTCGACCAATCAGCCTTCTCGAAGACTTCACGGAATGCGTCGACCCCCTCCTTCCGCTCGGCGCGCAGCGCGGTCATGGTCTTCATCGCTTGTTCACGCGCGGCGTCGTCCTCCGGCCCGGCCGCGCGGTACGCGGCGACTGCTTCGCGATCCTTGGCGTCGATCTCTTTCTCGGCTTCCTTCATCGTCTCGTACGCGGCGACGACGGGATCCTGCTTGCCGTTCGCGGCCGCATCTTGCGGGGTCGCCCAGACGGCCGTTGTCGGCAAGAGCGCGATGAGCAGCGCTGCGAGCGCGGTCATCAGGGTGGCGATCTGCTTGTTCACGGAAACCTCCTCGTGGGTTGGAATGACGAGCGTCAACAGAACATCGCCCCATGATAGCGGTCACACCGTGAGATTCACACCACGTCACGCGATCTTCGCCCGCGTCACCTCGGGCTCGCGGAGCGAAGATCCGCGGAACGGGCGCCGTCTCGCCTGCGCGGCAACGAGTTCCGCGCCCCTTTCGAGTCGATTTCGGGTAGGATCGAGGGCATCGAACGTCCCTTTGATCGGGCCGCGCGAATTCATTGCCAAGGAGAATGACCATGCAAAGAGCTACGCCCGCTCGCCGACTGCACTTGCCGGCGCTCGTGTCCGCTTTCCAAAGGAGAATCACCATGCTGCGCACGATGCTGTTGGCTTCGCTGATCGCGTTCCTCGCGGGTGGGTCCGGTGCCGCTCGGGCCGCCGTGTATCAAGTGCCGGGCGACTTCGCCTCGATCCAGGAGGCCATCGACGCCGCAGCCGACGGCGACACGATCTTCGTCGGCCCGGGCACGTGGTCGCGCATCCACTTCCTCGGCAAGCGCCTCGAGGTGCGTAGCACGAACGGCCCCGACGCGACGACGCTGCTCGGGAACGGCGCGGGGCCCGTCGTACGCATGCTGCTCGGCGAACCGGCCGGTACGCTGCTCGAAGGCTTCACGGTCACCGGAGGGCTCGGCAAGACGAAAGGCGGACGCTCGTACGGCGGCGGCATCCTCGGAGCCGACACGTCGGCGACGATCCGCGACTGCAAGATCCTCGGGAACACGGCCCTTTCGGGCGGGGGCATCGCGTTCTACCGCGGAAACCCCGTCATCGAGGATTGCGAAGTCACGGAGAACTCGGGAGAAGAGGGTCGCGGGATCTGGTTGCGTGAAGGCAACCCGATCGTCCGCCGGTGCGAGATTCATCTCAACGCCACGATCGACAACTCGTCGATCGGAGGCGGGATCTACGTCGAAGACGCTGCATTCCTGATCGAGGGCAGTGAGATCCACAGCCACGTCTTCGATCGCGAGGAGTCCTGGCTCTTCCAGAGTGGCGGTGGAATCGCGGTCGTCGGTTCGTCGTCGGGCACGATCCTGGACAACCTCGTCTACGCGAACCGAGGATGCTCCGGCGCCGGCATCCAGATCCTCGCGGACGGCATCGTGCTCGTTCGCGGAAACGAAATCCGCGACAACGACGCGAATTGCGGCGACATCGGCTTCGGGCCGGGAGCGGGAATTCAAGCCGAAGGCCCGGAGATCCGCCTCGACCGCAACGTGATCACCGGCAATCGGTACGGATGGCCCGGAGGCGGTATCCATGCGTCTGCGGACGTCGTGATCGTGAGCAACTACGTCTATGGAAACTCAGCGATCCATCACGCCGGCGGCATCGAAGGCGGCGGCCTCCTCACGAACAACACGGTGGTCTTCAACTCGGTCTTGCCGAGCCTGGGCGGTGAAACGGAATCGCTCGGGATTCGCTCGAACGGAATCGTTACGAACTGCCTCGTCTTCGGGAACAACGCCGTTCCGGGCGATGGCGACCAGATCACCGGCAGCGCAACCGTGACCTACAGCGTCGTCGAAGGCGGGTACCCGGGCGAAGGCAACATCGACGCAACGCCGATTCTCTCCAACGGCGGCGACGGGCTCACGCGCCTCCCGCTCGGATCGGTAGCGGTCGACGCGGGAACGCTTCTCGCGCCCGAGCTTCCGACGGTCGACTTCGACGGGGACGATCGCGTGCAAGACGGCGACGGCGACGGCAACGCGCTCGTCGACATCGGCGCCGACGAGCTACGTCGCGAGGAAGCCGTACTCTTTGGAAACCACGACAACGGACCGCTCCTCGTGCCGGTACTTCACGTCAACGGAAGCGTCGGCGATCCGATGCGTCGCGTCACGCTCGAAGGCGGTGACGACGTCGTCCTCGAGATCGACCAAGCCATCGGGTCCTCCAACGGCAGGTACGTCGTCCACGGAAATCTCGGCGCCCCCGACCTGTCCGATCTGACGGTGCTGCCGCGCGGGATCGGCACGATCGGCTTCCCGCTGATCCTGCCGCAGGCTACGCCGTCGATCGTCCTCAACACGCTCGGCAAGACCGATCGCATCGGCGAAAACGCCTACTTCGGCCAGTCGCTCCCGACGCCGCCGCTCGCGCCGGCGACACTTCTCGATCTACCGGGCGGCGACGCGACGAACCTCCCACCGGGAACGACGCTGACGTTCCAAGGAGTGATCCACGTCGGGTCTCTGGTCGACTTCGCCGTGACGAACGGCGTGGTGTTGGTCGTGGAGTAGTGGAACGGCGCGGGGGCACCGGGGGGCGCACGCCGCGCCCCCGCCCCCGCCTGCCCTCGATCCGCAAGCACGAGCCGAGCATTGCATTTCGGACGAGAGTCGGTACGCTACCGCCCTCTTGATTTCCGAAACTCTAGCGAAGCGGTCCTCTCCATGCCACGCGACTCGTTCTTGTCCGACAACTGCCCGCCGATGGGCATCTATGAAACGCTCTACGCCTTCCGCGACAGCTTCGGGCAGTTCATGGGCACCGAGGGGACGCACCCTTGGTCTCAGGGCTTCCCGCTCACGACACAGCTCGAAGGCGGGCCACCGCTGCCGAGCCAGGTCGAGGTGAAGTGGGAAGATCGCTTCTATCCCAAGGCATGGGGGCACCCGTTGCTCCGCGACGCGATCGCGACGCACTACAACGACTTCTACGGCTCGAGCATCACGCCCGAAAACGTGATGGTGTTCGCCGGAGGCCGGCCCGGCATCTACACGGTGCTCGCGTTCCTGAAGAAGCACGTCGAGGTGCGCATCGGCAATGCCGAGTGGCCCGCCTACCTCGACATCATGACGCAGACCGACACGCAGTGGCGCGTCGTGCCGTTCACGCAAGAGAACGGTTTCCATCCCCCGAACGCGGCGTACTTCGATCGTTCCGGGCTGAACGACAAGACGCACTTGATGCCGATCATCTCCAACCCCGGTAACCCCACCGGACACACGCGCGCCGGTGCCGAGCTCGAAGAGCTGATGGCCATGGCCGAGCAGCCCAAGAACGGGATCCTGCTCGACGAAGCCTACGAGATGTTCCATCCGTCCAAGGGCGTCAGCGGCATCCGCTACGTGAAGAACCTCGACGACAGCAACGTCTTCCTCGCGGGCGCTTGCACCAAGGGGCTTCAGTGTCCGGGCATCCGCATCGGTTGGATCGTCGCCAGCAAGAAGAACGTCGAA
>JAUIME010000351.1 GCA_030433195.1 bacterium | reverse complement strand
AGTTGTGCTGCGACTTCTCGAACGGATCGCGGCGCAGGTTGAACACCAGCGGAAGCCGCAGCTGCGTGAACGGCTCACGCCACACCTGCAACTGGTGGGCGCGGTTCTCGAGGTACATCGCCTTCCAGTCCCCGACGCGGATGGCGGCCACTTCGCCGCCGTCGGTCGTGTAGATGAACTCTTTGCGCGGGCACGCGGCCTGATCCTCGTGCACGGCCTTGAACGACCCGGCCTTCTTGAGGTAATCGAGGAGGTTGTACCCGTCGATGTAGTTCTTGTAGGTGCGTCCGTTCAGCTTCACGCCCTTCTTCAGCTTTTCCTTGATCGACGTGTCGCCGGTCGCGGCAGCGAAGGTCGGCAGCCAGTCTTCGTGCGACACGATCCCGTTGACGGTCGCGCCGGCGGGGAACTGCGCCGGCCAGCGGATGAACGCCGGCACGCGGAACGCGCCTTCCCAGCTGCTGTTCTTTTCGTTGCGGAACGGGGTCGTACCGGCGTCGGGCCACGTGTTGTAGTGCGGGCCGTTGTCGGTCGAATAGAGCACGATCGTGTTGTCCGCGATGCCCAACTCGTCGATCAACGCGAGGATCTCACCGACGTGCATGTCGTGCTCGACCATCCCGTCGTGGTACTCGTTCGAGTACGGACCGGCGAGGTTCTTGTGCTCTTCCTTGACGTGCGTACGGAAGTGCATGCGCGTAGCGTTCCACCAGCAGAAGAACGGCTTGCCTTCCCCGTGCTGGCGCTTGATGAAGTCCTTCGCCTCGGCGATCGTCTCTTCGTCGACGGTCTCCATGCGCTTCTTCGTGAGGGGACCCGTATCCTCGATCGTCTGCGTCCCGTCGCCGTTCGCCTTGCAGCGAAGGACGCCGCGCGGGCCGAACTGTTCACGGAACGTCTTGCCGTTCGCGAGCACGAGGTCACCCGGATAGTCGCGGTGCTCGGGCTCTTCCTCGGCGTTCAGGTGATAGAGGTTGCCGTAGAACTCGTCGAATCCGTTCATGGTCGGCAGGTGCTCGTCGCGGTCACCCTGGTGATTCTTGCCGAACTGGCCCGTCATGTATCCGCGGCTCTTGAGAACCGTCGCGATGGTGACGTCGGACAGTTGCCAACCCTGCGGCGCGGCCGGCATCCCGACCTTCGTCATGCCCGTACGCACCGGCACGTTCCCACCGAGGAACGCGGCGCGCCCCGCCGTGCACGACTGCTGACCGTAGTAGTCCGTGAAGCTGATACCCTCACGGGCGATCCGGTCGATGTTCGGCGTCTTGTAGCCCATCATGCCGCGGTTGTTGTGGCTGATGTTCCACGTACCGATGTCGTCACCCCAGATGACGACGATGTTCGGTTTGTCCTGCGCCCGAGCCCCGAGCGCGAAGGCCATCACCAGGATCGCCGCCACGACCCAAGATCGCGATCGGAAACCCTGCTCGGAGATTGCTCCTGTCATTGTGAAAACTCCATCTAGAAAGCGTGTGAAGTCGGGAACGTCCCCTTGAACGTTCGTCGTGATTCTCTTGTCGGCGCTCGTCCCGATCGAGCCGACGCAGGACTGTATCGTCGGGTAAGGCCGTTTCACTCCAGAGGTTGGCAGGAAACCGAGATGCTAGCGCCGGTCGCCCGCGAATACCAGGGCAAAAAGCGGCGAATCGCGAGGAAGCGCGAGCAAATCCCTGGGAGCCAGAGGCCTCGGTCCGTCATGTCCTTGCACGCTCGCCTTCGGGCCGTGCGAGGAATCGATGAGCGTCGTTCGGGGGCGACCGTCGTTCCGCGTCGGGTACCGCTCACGAGCTCGAGAGCACCTGGTCGATCCGGTCCGCGTTCGGACCGAGGGTTCGCGCGTCGCCGACGCGGCGCGTGATCCCGATCCGATCGAAGTACTCGAGAATCGTGATGATCTGTCGCCGCGAAGTGTCGAGCGCTTCGCGGATCTCGCTCGTGGAGAGCTCGCGCTCGTCGGCGAGGATCTCGGCCAGGCGTTCGGCGATTCGATGCACGACGTCGCGGTGGAAGATGCGATCGCGAGCGAGGCGCACGACTCGCTCTTCTTCGAGCAGAAGACGCACCATGCGGTCGCACTCCTGCGCCGGCACCTCGAGGGAATCGGCGATCTCCGATGGAACCGGGGGCGTCGACTCCCACGCGAGGAAGCTCCGCTCGAGCCGATCGTGAAGCTCCTGTTGTTTGTCGCTGAGACGCGGACGAAAGGAAGCGAGCGCCACGCCGCCATCAATGCCGAACCGCACCGCCCCACTCGCCTCGAGCTTCTCGAGCACTCGATCGAGCACGGCATCGTCCACGCGCGCCGCCTTGCGCAAGACACGACGGGCGACGAGAAGGCGATCCGGGGTGGCTTGGTGCTCCCTCTCGAGCGACGCCACCACCTCCCCGCCGACGCGATCTCCGATCTCGCCGTGAATCCAAGCACTCGACCCGACCGACAGAATCGTGCCCGCGGACTCGAGACGCGCCACCGCGCTCGTGACTTCGCCGCTCGACGCATGCCAGTCGAGAGCGAGTTCGTCACGCGATGCCGGTTTCCGCCCGGAAGCGAACACGAGCTCCGCGAGAAACGCGAGACGATCGCGGGAGGCCGCCTGCTCCTTTCGCTCGAGATGCGCGACGAGCCACGGTCGAAGCGTGCGATGTCGATGCGTCGACGTACCGATGAGCCGACCGCCCCCCAGCGTGAACACGGGCGACACGCTACGGAGCACGTACGGATCGCCCTCGCAGATCGGCAAGTCGCGATCGAGCAGGATCTGCACGAGAGCGCTCTCTCCCGGCTCGATCTCGCGTCGATCGAGCGCAACCACATGGCCGAGCGCTTCCGCCGTCCCGCAGTGAAAGCGCACGGGCGTACGGTTGGCGAGCGCATCGGATCGGCTCGCGAGATACCGGAACCGCCCCTCGACGAGCCGCGCGACCGGAAAACGACCGGGCGCCGCGAGCCAATCGCCGCGGCGGATCGCGTCGGGCGCGACGTCGTGCAGAGCGATCGCGGTGCGATGGCCGGCGACCGCCGTGTCGAGCACCGACCCGTACGCTTCGAGACGTCGCACGCGAGCGGTGGCGCCGCTCGGAAGACACGCGACCGTGTCGCCCGTGGAAACGCGCCCCGCGATGGGGACACCCGTCACGACGGTCCCGTGCCCCTCGACGGAGAACGCGCGCTGTACGGGCATGCGAAACGGCCCGTCGTGCGACCGGGGCTCGATCGGAGCGAGATCCTCGGCGATCCCCGCACGCAGTTCCTCGATCCCGCGCCCGTCGATCGAGGACACGCGGTGGATGGGCGCTCCATCGAGACAGGATCCCGCGAGAAACTCGGCAACTTCGGCGGCAGCCAGCTCGACGATCTCCTCGTCGATCGCGTCGATCTTCGTGAGCGCGACGCGACCGCCGCGAACGCCGAGCAGATCGAGGATCTCGAGGTGTTCGCGCGTTTGCGGCATCACCCCGTCGTCGGACGCGACGACGAACACGACGTAGTCGATCGCCGTCGCGCCCGCGACCATGGTGCGGACGAATTTCTCGTGGCCCGGCACGTCGATGACCCCGACACGCCGACCGTCGGGAAGCGCGAGGGTCGCGTAGCCGAGCGCGATCGTGAGACCGC
Source organism: bacterium (assembly GCA_030433195.1). GTDB lineage: Bacteria > Planctomycetota > JACOTG01 > JACOTG01 > JAUIME01 > JAUIME01. The sequence continues at coordinate 2,319 of JAUIME010000351.1, read as the reverse complement.
GCTCGCGCTCCTCACGCAGCGTGTCGGGGTTCGTTCCCGTGAGCCGCTCGACGAGGCTCGATTTCCCGTGGTCGATGTGCCCGGCCGTGCCGATCACGAGATGCAAGAAGTCGTCGTTCGCGGACATCGTTCGGACTCGCGTCGGGTCTGTCGGTCAGCGTCCGGCGCCGGCGCCCGCGCCGACCGCGTCATTGCCGGTCTTCTTCTTGTCGAACTTCTGCGCGAGCAGCGGCTTCACCGCGTTCTCGAAGGTCTTCGCGTCGTGGTAGCCGACCATCATCTCCTCGATGCCGCCGTCCCGCCGCACGATGAACGTCGCCGGGATTCCTCCGCGCTGTTTTTCGGGAAGCAGTTCCTGAAACTCCTTCCAGACGTCGCCACCGTTCATGACGATCGGATAGCGAACCTTCTGGTCCTTCACGAACGTCTTCACGGGGCCGTCGGACTTGTCCATCGAAACGCCGACGATGACGAGCCCCTTCTTCTCGTACTTCTTGTGCAGCTTGACGAAGTCGGGAATCTCCTTGACGCACGGCGGACACCACGTCGCCCAGAAATCGACGATGACGACGTCGCCGACATGCTTGGAGAGGTCGAACTTCTTGCCGTCGAGCGTCTTCAGTACGAGCTGGGGCGTCTTTTCGGGCGCGAGCCCGTCACTCTTCTCGGACGCGACGATCACCGGCGAGATCAAGCAAGCGAGCGCGAGGACGAGAACGCCGAGTGATCGGCGAGGGACAGATCGATTCATGATTCGGATCTCCTGGTAGCTTCAGATTTGGGATGAGAGATGCCGCATTCGGGCTTCGTCGAGCCGACGCCAATCGTCGGCACGACGTGATCCTCGAAAGAGTGAGGCCCGGTCGGCGATCACGGGAGACCCCTGTCGTTCGAATCCCGAACTTCGACTTGGCGAGGGTTCGGAAGACCGATCGGCCCACTCAGAACAGGCCCGGATCTACGAGGAGCCCTGAAGTGGAATCGGTACGGGGGGAATCGGTGCGAGTGGAATCGGTGCGGTCACGCCGACGCTACGATCGGGCGCGTCAGGTGAATCCGGCGGGACCGCTCAGGTCCGGCGCATCGAAGGGAATGGCCGATGCCGTCTTCGAGTCACTCGACACCGCACCTGCGCCCGCGCCGATTCGCCGATGGCGAGAGCGGGTTCGGTAGGCATGTCCGTCGTGTTCGGCCCTTGCGGCCATTCGCGGCGTCCTCGAGAGAGACAATCGACGCCGCCGATCGTACCAGTTCGAGCGTCGCAGGCGCAACGCCCCGGTCAACACGAAGGGCGACGAATCCTGACGATTCGCCGCCCTTCGATGAACTCTCTTGACGCGGCGAGTGGCCTCGCCGCGGGTCGGGTCATCTTACTCGAAGAGGTCCGCGTTCATGACCTTCGTCCACGCCGCGACGAAGTCCTTCACGAACTTCTCGTGGTTGTCGTCCTGCGCGTAGACTTCGCTGTACGCACGCAGGATCGCGTTCGAACCGAAGACGAGATCGATACGCGACGCCGTCCACTTCACGTCGCCCGATTCACGATCACGCATCGAGTACACCCCGTTGTCCGCAGGCTCCCAGATGTAGCGCATGTCGGTCAGGTTCACGAAGAAGTCGGTGGTCAACGCTCCGACTCGATCGGTGAAGACGCCGTGCGACGTTCCACCGTGGTTTGCGCCGAGAACGCGCATGCCGCCGACGAGCGCCGTCATCTCGGGCGCCGTGAGACCCATGAGCTGGGTTCGATCGAGCATGAGCTCTTCGGGACTCACCGCGTAGTCCTTCTTCACCCAGTTGCGGTACCCGTCGTGAATCGGTTCGAGCGGCTCGAAGGATTCGACGTCGGTCATCTCGTCGGTCGCGTCGCCGCGTCCCGGAGTGAAGGGCACGTCGACGTCGAAACCCGCATCCTTGGCGGCCTTCTCGATGGCGACGTTCCCGGCGAGCACGATCACGTCCGCGATGCTCGCTCCGGCGTCCTTCGCAATGGGCTCGAGAACTCCGAGCACGCGCGAAAGGCGCTCGGGCTCGTTACCTTCCCAATCCTTCTGCGGCGCGAGGCGAAGACGCGCACCGTTCGCACCGCCGCGCATGTCGGAGCCGCGATACGTACGAGCGCTGTCCCAAGCCGTGGCAACCATGTCCGCGGTCGACAGACCACTGCCGGCGATCGCCTTCTTGACGGCCGCCACGTCGTAGTCCTTCTTGCCGGCGGGAACCGGGTCCTGCCAGATGAGGTCTTCCTGCGGAACGTCGGGCCCGATATAACGCGCCTTCGGACCCATGTCGCGGTGCGTGAGCTTGAACCACGCTTTC
>JAUIME010000350.1 GCA_030433195.1 bacterium | reverse complement strand
CCGGCGGTTCCTTCCGTGGTTCCGTCGCCCGTCATCCACGTCATCTCGACGAGTCGGTCCTCGATCAGCTCCAAGAACCGGCCGTAGTGCGGATGTCGACCCCACTCCTCCCTGTTGTAGAAGAAGTAGGGTCGGCCGGGCTCGGGGATCATCGTGATCGCGCCGGGTTGTGCGAACCAGAGATCGAAGTGGGAGGTGAAGGCGGCGTAGATGTCGCTCGGCTCGGCGTTGAGCGTGGCGGTGCACGAACACTGCAAGGGGCGTTCGGAATGGTCGGGACGCGGGATCGACTTCACGGGATCCTCCTGATCCGTACGGTTTCGATGGGCGTGTCGCAGAGGCTCAGTCGTCCTGGATGAATCGCGCCGCGTAGCTTCGCACTTGGCGGCCGTTCAACACGTGGAAGACCCGTAGCTGCTCGACCGTCGACTGGCTGAACTTGCCGAGCGGGAGATGCACGAAGCGCTTGTTGTACTTGCGTGCGAGGCGTCGCCACGCGGCACCGGGCGGACCGGGCGCGAGTAGCGCGATGTGGCGTGTGCGGCTGTAGTGGCATGCGGCGGCGAGCAGGCGTTCTTCGAGGGTGGTGGTGAAGTCGAAGGTCGGGTCTTGCCAGATCTCGGGGATGAGGACCGGGGGGAACAGGAACATGGCGCCGCCGTAGGTGGCTTGGCCGATGCCGGGGCCGACCATGTTCTCGAGGTAGTTGGTGCCGAAGAGCGCGAGCGTCGATTCGTTGTCGTGTTCGGCGTGCCAGGTGATGCGCATGGGATAGTCGCGCGGATCGGCGGGGACGTCGAAGAGCATCACGACGCAGTCCATGCCGCCGGTGCGCGGCGGGAAGTTCTTCACGTAGAGATCGCCCGTGTGCCAGTTGCGGAGCGTCTCACGGATGTCGATGCCGTCGCGTAGGCTCGTGGTGAACTTCTCGCTGCGGGCGAGGTCGGCGGTGAGGATCTCTTGCGCGCGGTCGATGCAGTGCGTGCGGAACCGTTCGATGCGATCGTCTTCGGGCAACCACGACACGGTTTGATACGGGTTCCACGCGGTGAGCCACTTCTGTTGCTCTTCGGGCTCGGTCGCGCGCTTGAGGTCGAGCGAACGCCACTCCATGGGTTGTCCCGGCAGGCGATTCACGAGACGCACGGTCTCGCCGCGGTCGAGCCGGCCGCGGTCGATGCCGAGCTTGATGCCCGGATACCCGAGGTCGGATGAGTACGGGTAGTCGCGCGCGGTCTCGGCGAGCCGGATCGCGAAGCGGCTGCCCGCGGTCTGCTGCGCCGCCGTGATGAGCGTGTAGAGGTCGGGCGTGAGCCGTCGCTCGAGCAGCGTCAGGTTGCGGACGTACTTGAGGTACAGCGACAGCGTCTTCGGGCTCAGGGATCGCGCGCGCTTGCCGTACTTCTCGCGGTAGTTCGCGCGTGCACTCAGCAGCAATTCCTTGATGCCGTCGATCGAGAGGTTTTCGTCGTCTTCGAGCTCGCGGCGCGCGCGTTCGTAGAGGCCCGTGATGAACGGTAGCTCGCCGAGCAGGAAGACGAGCGTCTTCGCGTCGGGGGCGAGGATTTCGGGCGGCTCGACGTCGTCGTGCGCGGGGGCGTCGGGACCGTCGTCGAACGCGGCACGCAGCCACGGCCAATCGACGATCGAGCATAGCGCGAGCACGCGACGATGTTGGCGCTGGAGGCGGCGCAGGCGATCGGCTTGGTGCGCGATGCGGTCGCGCGGTTGACCCTCGGGGAGCTTCGGGATCGACGGCAGCGTCGCCGACGCGAAGCGCGCGAGCGGGACGTGCTTCAGCGCGTAGGCATCGGGGAGTGCCGCCGAGTACGGTTCGAAGCGACGCGTCTCGAGGTCGATGTACGCGCGCGGAATGCGTTCGCCGATCGCGACGCGAAGCGCGGCGATGACGGGCTGGCACGGGTCGATCGGGACGTAGCTGTACTCGGCCGAGGCGTCGTCTTCGTCTTCGCGTTCGCTCTCGGGGCGCCAGGTCGGGGCTTCGCGCGGTCGATCCGATTGCGCGACCATCGTCACCGAGGGCAGGTGCTCGATCGCGGCTTCGACACCTTCGCGAAACGACGGCGGCAGAGGCACGGCGACGACGTCGAACGAATGCTCGAGCAGGAGCCGGCGCACTTCGAGCGCGACGTCTCCGCTCCCGTGCACGACGGGCAACAGCGTGATGCGCGAGCCGAGCTGGAAGACGTCGGGCGGGGCCGTCACGTCAGTCGTCGTCCGAGTCGTAGTCTTCGAAGTCCGGGTGCAGCGGATCTTCGGGATCGTGGAAGAAGTCGCCGAGTCCCATGGCGAGCGATTCGCCGCCGAGCGAGCGCTGGCGGCGCTCCGACAGCGCTTCGAGATCGAGCGCCTCTTCGCCGAGGCAGCTCAACACGGCTTCGCGCCACGCGGCGTCCTTGCTGATCGGATGGTCCTTGTCTTGTTGCAGTCGCTTCATCGCGTAGCGCAGCAGGTTCACGCCGTCGCGCGGCGAGAAGTCGAGGCGCAGGTCGTGCGCTTGTTGCAGGAAGTCGACCGTGAGCTGCAGCATCTCGGGCTCGGCGAACGGCAGGTGATACTCGAGGATCGCCTTCTCGTCGTTGCGCTCGGGGAAGCCGAGCGCGAGCGTCGGCTGCAAGCGGCTCAAGATGTAGTCGGGGATCTCGAACGTCGAGTCGTCTTCGTTCATCGTGACCGCGCAGCGGAAGTCGGCGTGCGCGTGAATCGTGATCCCGGCGACGACCGACTCGGCGTAGCGGCGATGGTCGAGCAGCGGCGCGAGACTCGCCCACGACTTCTCGTTCATGCGATTGCCTTCGTCGAGCACGCAGATGCCGCCGCGGATCATCGCCGCGACGAGGCCCGACGCGTGGTACGAGATCTTGCCGCTCTCGGCGAGCACGGGCGTCACGAGCAAGTCCTCGGGACGCGTGTCGGCCGTGCATTGGTAGACGTACAGCTCTTGTTCGCGCGCTTGCGCGGCGGCCATCGCGAGCGTCGTCTTGCCGAGGCCCGGCTTGCCGACCACGCGCGGCGTGAGCGGCATGTCGTCCTTGTCGACGACGAGCCAACACGCCAAGAGCTGCCGCAGGATTTCCACTTGGCCGATCCAGCGGCTCTTCGTGGTTTGCGGCTTCGCGAGTTGGAGCCGTACACCGTCGATCTCGATGGATTCGCTCATGGTTCTTGCCGGGGTCTTCCTTCCGGGTTTCGGTCGCGCTGCGTGGTGCGGAATGACGGCCGGACGTCGCTGCGATCGATGGGGGGCGGTGGGAGGCCTCGTCGAACGAGACGCCGTTCGGGGGAGCGCGTCCCCCGAATCAGCAACGTAACAGGTGCCCGGAAACGCGGCAATGCCGTGGGGCTCAGGCGTCGGCGTCGGCGCGCGTGTCGTCGGCCGGGGCGGCGCCGTCTCGCGACGAGGCGAGGTCAGCGCGCGCGGGGTCGTCGTCGAGCCTCGAGCCGGGCGGCGCGGGTCGCACCCTCTTGCCCGCGGGGAGGTACTTCTCGAGACGCTGCACGACCTCTTCGTGGGTTTTTTCGCGAGGCGCCGGGCGGATCGCTTTCCAGAATCCCGTGAAGCGCGATCGGCGCGACCGTTCGTTGCCGTTCGTCGACTCGTGGAAGGCCGCGTCGGCGTGCCCGTTGGAGTCGGAAGGTGTCGTCGAGGTGTCTCGGGGTGCGGGGCCGTTCGCGTCGAGCGTCGCCCCGGCATCGCTTGCGGGCGTCCCCGGACGGTCCGTCCGCCAGCCCGCTCGAGCGTGCGCGGATGCGACCCGAGCGTCGATGGCCTCGTCGGTGGGTGCGTCGAGGTCGCCGGGTGCACCGGGGTTCGCCGCGTCGTCGAAAGGCGGGGGCGAAGGGGGAGACACGGGATCGGTCACGAGCCCGTCGTTCGGGGCGAGGTGTGAGTCGGCGACGTTTGGCGTCGGCTCGCCCGTATCGGCTGCTTCGGCGCGCAGCCGACGGGAATCGTGGCAGGCCGCATATCGCGCGTCGGAATCATGACGCTCGACGTCGCCGGTTTCATACGACGCGCCGCCGCCGGTCCCGTTTCGTGTGCCGGAATCGCCGGCGTACGATCGTTCGGTTTCCGTGTGAGGATCGGGTTCGTCGCGGCGTTCGTCGAGAGCGTCCAGGCGCTCCGCGATTCCGGTCTCGAGTTTCTCGATGCGCTCGTACAGCGATTCGGCGAGCGCGACCATCGGTCCGGGCGCCATCTTCTCTTCGACCTCGACCTTCTCGGGCGGCGGCAGTCGTTTCCATAGCGCGGCGAGCGCGATCTCGGCGCGACTGCGTTCGAAGTGTCGATCGAGCCAACCGTACAGCGACTCGATGTCGCCGAGCGGCGGGAAGACGTCTTCGTCGACGAGCCCCGCGCGCAGGGCTTCGGCGAGTGGATCGTATGCGTCGTCGTCGTATTCGGGACGGTCGTTCGTGGAGGTCGCGCGCGAGCGCTCGATTTCGGCGGGAGCGTGGACCGCGAAGGCGCGGCGCAGGGCGTCTCGCGCATCGCGGCGCAACTCGTCGACGACGAGCAATCCCTCGCCGGTCGCTTCGGAAGCGATCTGGCGGTTCGCGGGGCCGCGAGCGACGGCGTCGAGGCACAGCAGAATCTGGTGACGCTCGTCGGACATTTCGCCGAGCGCGGTCACGAGCGCGCGCGAGGTGGCGAGCCCGTCGTCACCGAGCTGCGATCGGCGCACACGACTCCAGAACGCGGCGTCGGGACCGGCATCGGCCGTGTCGCCCGTGCGACCCTTCAGGATCTCCTCGGCGTGCGACCAGCCGAGGGCAAAGAGCCAGACGCTCGGACGCGCGTCGATGGCGAGCCGGAACTCGTCGAGACGGGAGTCGAGCTCGGAGAGGGCGTGGTCGAGGATCCGCTCGCCGACGTAGTCCGGAAGCGCGAGCCGCCGGGACATACCGTCCACGAGGAATCGCCAGGCTTTGAGATAGAGGTGACCGAGCCGCTCGCGGCCGAAAAAGCGCGCGAGGCGGTCGAGCGAAGCCCGATCCATACGGGAATCCCTTTCCCCCTGCGAGGTGACGGTCCAACCTGAAGCTGACCCTCATGATACTTGATTCTCGGTGAGTGTCCAGCTTCGCAAGTCCATGGCTCCATTGGGCGTGGGCGTGGACTCGGACCGTGTGATCCCCTGCAAAAGGGAAAGGGCCGAGCTTTCGCTCGGCCCTTTCTGGATCCGTAGGTTTATGTGAAACGTCTCGCGTAGAGAGAGGAGTTACGGGAGCTGCGCCTGCTCGTCGTTGTCACCGATGAGGGTGACCAGTCCCGGCGCATCAACGGACGCCAGGGTGACGTGTTCCCCTACCCCGAGCTGTTCCGCGAGTTCGGCCACCGCATGTCGCGGCTCCGCGGCTCGCTGCAGCGACGCCGCGCCGGCAAGGAGGAGCTCCGGACCTTCGACCGACTGCAGACCGAGATCGCGCGGCTCGTGCAGTCCGGCCAGTGGAACGGTCTGGAGCGGCGCCTGCGCAGCGCGATCGACGACGACCCGGAGCTCCTGCGCGAGATCCTGCTGGTCTGGCGCTGAGCGGAACTCGGTAGCTCCCGGTCACGCCGCGATGGAGGCGTCTCAAACGTCGTCGCCCGCCGGATCGAAGCCCACCAATCCGCAGACGAAGTCCACGAACTCGAGCGGATTCACACCGACTCGCGCCTCGACGACAAGGAGCATCGCGCCGACTTCGAGGAATCCCTTGCGCCAGGCACTCTTGTGTCGGGTCCGGGCTTCCTCGCCCTCTTCGAGCATGTAGTGCGCCGGACTGCTCGCACGCAGCTTCTCGCCGATCTGTCCGATGTTGAACAGCGAGGAGTATTCCACGGTGATCGGGCTCCCGCCCGGATGCCGGATCCAGCGCTCGTTCGCGAGCAACATGCTCGACGTGAAGAGTCGCACCGCGCGCGACTCCTCCGA
>JAUIME010000349.1 GCA_030433195.1 bacterium | reverse complement strand
CGAGATCTACACGGATCGGATGGTGAACGACGTTCTCGCCGGCGAATACCACTCCGTGTTCAAGGGACGCGGCATGGAGTTCGACGAGGTACGCGAGTACCAGCCCGGCGACGAGATCCGCACGATCGACTGGAACGTGACGGCGCGGATGGGGCACCCGTTCGTGAAGAGTTTCGTCGAGGAGCGTGAGCTCACGGTGATGCTCGTCGTGGACGTGTCGGCGTCGGGCCGCTTCGGGAGCCTCGACAAGCTGAAGAAGGACGTGATTGCGGAGTTCTGCGCCGTGCTCGCGTTCTCGGCCATCAAGAACAACGACAAGGTCGGGCTGCTGCTGTTCACCGATCGCGTCGAGAAGTACATGCCGCCGAAGAAGGGCAAGAACCACGTGCTCCGCGTGATTCGCGAGTTGCTGTTCTTCGAGCCTGCGCACAAGGGTACCGACATCGCGGCGGCGCTCGAGTTCCTCAATCAGGTCGCCAAGCGAAAGACCGTGGCGTTCCTGGTGTCCGACTTCATGGCCGAGGCGTACGACCGCGATCTGCGGATGTCGGCGCAGCGGCACGATCTCATCGCCGTCTCGGTGCTCGATCCGCGCGAGCGTGCGCTCCCGGGCGCGGGGCTCCTCGAGCTCGAGGATGCCGAGACCGGACGCCGGATCGTCGTCGACACGGGGAGCCGCGCGTTGCGCCGAGAGTTCGAGCGCGCGTCGAACGCGACCGTCGATGCGCGGCGCGAGCGATTCCGGTCCGAGGGCGTCGACCTCATCGAGATCGACACCGAGAAGCCTTACGTGCAGACCCTGCTGAAGTTCTTCCGCAAGCGCGAGAAGCGACGATGAAGACGCGCGCGACGACATTCCCCGGTTCGGTGGCGCCCATGCCCGCTGACGCCGACGGCGCGGCGCGCGCGAACGGCTCGACAGCGGCGTTCGTCCGCGCCGGGCTCGTGGTCGGCATGATCGCGTTCGCGATTCTCGGGGGCCTCGCCGGGTGTGGAGGCGACACGGCGGAGTCGAGTCGGGAGTCGGGCCGCGAATCCGGTGGATCGGGTGCGTTCGCCGTCGAGCGCGAGGCCGTGAAGGGACCGGTCATCGCACGTGTCGGCCTCGTCGACGAGACGATCACGATCGCGGACACGACGATGCTTCGCATCCTGCTCGATGCGCGCGAAGACGTGCGACTCGAGCTGCCCACGATCGACGAGATCGCGATCGAACCGTTCTCGATTCGCGACTACGAAAAGGACGGGCCCGTGCTCGGCGACGACGGGCGATTGCGCGCCACCGTGTCGCTCGAGATCGAGCCATTCCTTTCGGGCGACTACGAACTCGGGCCGATCACGGTCGGGTTCACGCTCGCGGACGATGAGCTTGGCGAGGACGGCGCGCCGAAGCGCTACACGATCGATGTCGAGCCGGTTCCGATCCGGGTCGAGTCGTTGACCGCGGCGGCGTCGGCCGAGCTCGATATCCGCGATCTCGAGGATCCCGCAGAGCTCGAGCCCGAGCCGAGCGCGTCCGGGCCTCCTTGGGTGATGATCGCCGCGGCGGCGGGGGTGGCGCTGACGCTCCTGGTGCTGATTCTTCGGCGCATGCTGGGCCGACGAGTCGACACGGCGCCGGTTGCGCCGCGTCGGTCGCCGCGCGAGTCCGCGCTCGCGGCGCTCGACGAACTCGAAGGGCGCCGCCTCCTCGAAGCGGGTCAAGTGCAGGAGTTCTACTTCGAGATCTGCGCGATCCTGCGCGAGTTCATCGAAGGAGAGTTCGGGTTGCGTGCGGCCGAGGAGACGACGGAGGAGTTCCTGGCCGAGCTCGTCCACGAGACACGGTTCGATGCCGAGACGAAAGACCTGTTGCGACGCTTCCTCGAGCACTGCGACCAAGTCAAGTTCGCGAAGTACGCGCCCGGCGAGGACGAGATCGCCCGGACGATCGAGGTGACGCGGTCGTTCGTCACGCGCAGTTCCGAGCCCCATGCCGGGCAGGGGGCCGAGTCGGAGAATCGGGAGGTGGCTCATGGAGTTTGAGCCGTACTCCGCGATCGCGGCGGCCGTCGCCGCGGTTGTCGTTCTCATCGTGATGCTGCTCGGTCGCCGATTCGGGCGCCGCACGGGTGCGGTTCGATTCTCGTCGACGGGAGCGTTCGACGCGTTGCCGACTCCGATGCGCGCGCGCCTACGATGGATCGTGCCCGCACTGCGAGTGCTCGCGATCGCATGCGTGTTGTTCGCGCTCGCGCGGCCGCGCCAAGGCGACGAGATCACCCAGATCAAAACCAGCGGGATCGCGATTCAGATGGTCGCGGACCGATCGGGAAGCATGCAAGACAACCGCATGCGGTTCGAAGGGCAATGGATGCCGCGGCTCGACGTCGTCAAGCGCGTCTTCAAGCGATTCGTGCTCGGCGACGATGACGAACTCGAGGGTCGGCCGAACGACATGATCGGGCTCACGACGTTCGCGCGCTTCGCCGAAGAAGAGTGCCCGCTCACGCTCGACCACGGCGGCCTCGTCGGGTTCATCGAGAGCCTGACGCCGGCCGAGAACGAGATCGAGAACGCGACGAACATCAGTGACGCGCTGTACCAGGCCGTTCTGTCGCTCATCGTCGCCGACGACTTCGTGCGGGAGACCTACGGCCGGGAGGACGAGTATCGGATCCTCTCGAAGATCGTGATCGTACTGACCGACGGCGAACAATCGAGCGGTCTCGAAACCCATTCCTTCCGCGAGGTGGCCGAGTTTGCCAAGGAGAACGGCATCAAGATCTACTCGGTCGCGATCACGGGAGAAAGCGATCAACGGCGCGGGTTCTTCTCGATGCAGAGCAATCGCATCGACACGCGCCAGATCGAATACGTCGCCGAGGCGACGGGCGGGATGTTCCAGGAAGCGACCGACGGTGAGTCGCTCGAGCGGATCTACGAGACGATCGACGAGCTCGAACGCACCGAGTTCGCGGAGACGTTCCGGCGGTATCACGAGCTGTTCGTGTGGCCGGTGCTCGGCGCGATCGTATGCCTCGTGCTCGAAGTGTTGCTGGGATGCACCGTGTTTCGGAGGGTTCCGTGATGGATGGCATCTTCCGGCTTGAAGACTTCGCGCAGTGGTATTGGGTCGTGTTCGGCGTGGTGCCCATGGGCCTCCTGTTCGCGGTGTATCAGGTGTGGAAGGGGCGCGCTCTCGAACGATTCGCGCAAGCGCCGACGCTTCGGCACCTGCTCGACGCGTCGAGCCTGGGGCGGCGCATCGCCAAGTCGATTCTCGTGCTTCTCGCGTTCGTGGCGCTAACGGTGACGTTGTGGCGTCCACAGGGGAACCCGACGATCGAGGAGGTGCGCCGTTCGGGACGCGACGTCGTCTTCTTGCTCGATGTTTCGAAGAGCATGCTCGCGACCGACCTCGCCCCGAACCGGCTCGAGCGTGCGAAGATCATGATCGCGGACGCCGTAGAGCGGATGCAGGGCGACCGCGTGGCGCTCGTCGTGTTCGCGGGCACCGCGTCGATGCGCTGTCCGCTCACGCACAATCACTTCAGCTTTCTGACGCACCTGGAGCGCGTCGACGTCGAAACCGTCGCGCGCGGCGGCACGAATATCGGCGACGCGATTCGCGTTGCGACCGACCGGGTGTTCTACGGCATCGAGGGTACGTACAAGGACATCGTGCTCATCAGTGATGGCGACGACCAAGACTCGTTCCCGATCGAGGCCGCGCAAGAGGCGGTTCGGCAGGGAGCGCGCGTCTTCACGGTCGGGCTCGGCGATCCGGCGGGGACGACGTTGCCGGGCGTCCGCTATCGCGGCGATTCGGTGGTGTCGGGATTGAACGAAGAACTGCTGCGCGAGATCGCGTTCACGCATCCCGAGGGGCGCTACGTGAACGTCGGCACGAAGACGGGCGACCTCGGCGATCTCTACCTCCATGCGATCGCGACTGCGGACGAGCGTGAAGGCGAGTCGAAGGAAACGCGCGTGTGGAAGGAGTGGTATCAGGGACCGCTCGCGCTCGCACTCGTCTTGCTCGTGATCGAGTGGTGCCTCAGCGAGCGCGCCGGCCGTGCGCGACGAAGGCCCGTGGCCTTCACGGCGGCGACCCCGGCGGAATCGGCGCCGAAGCCGGTCGTCTTCAAGGCTGCAGGAGACACGACATCATGACGAAGCCGGCTGCTTACACGATTGCGATAAACGATCCGACCGCGTGCGAGACGCGCCGGAGTCCGCGGCGATTCCATGTGGCTGCGCGGTTCGCGGTTTCGCTCGTTGCGTTCTTCGTGGGCCTCGCGGTCCTGTCGCCGTGCGGTGCGGTGGCGGCGACGACGAGCGTCGAGCGCGTTGCCGCCGGCAATGCGAAGTACGATGCAGGGGAGTACGAGGCGGCGCGGACGGCTTACGAAGAAGCGCTCGCGAGTCGAGAGGAGTCGGCCGAGATCCTCTACAACCTCGGCAACGTCGCGCACCGACTCGGGGAGTACGAGGCGGCCGCCGAGCACTATCGCGACGCGCTACTCCTGCTGCGCGGCCAAGAGGGGCTCGAGCGCAAGATCCTCTACAATCTCGGCAACAATGCGTATCGGCGGGGCATGGTGCAAGCCGGGGACGATCCGGAAGGTGCGATCGCGACGCTCGAAGCGGCGGCCGAGCACTACGAAGACGTGATCGACCGCGTCCGGGGTCTTCGAGGCTCGGCTTCGCGGGACGTCGCCAAACTCGACGCGGCGCACAATCTCGAGGTGGTGCGCATTCGCATCAAGGAGATTCAGGATCGGCTCGCGCAAGACGAGGCCGAAGAGCCCGAGTCGTCGCCCGACGTCGTGGAGCTCTTGAAGGAATGGCTCGACGGCGAGCGCCAACTCGTGGCCAAGCTCGCGGACGCAAGAGCTCGGGATCTCGGCGACGAGGCGCGGATCGCGTTGGCGAGCGAACTCATCGAGTCGAAGACCGAGTTTGCCGAGACCGCCGACGAAGTGCTCGCGCTGCTCGCAGACCTGCGGGATCGGGCCGAACAAGCCGCGGCTACGGCGGCGGGACCGGGGCCCGGAGGAGTCCCTGGCGGAGGTCCGGGGGGCATGCCCGGCGCGCCGGGCGGAGCCGGGGCTCCGCCGCCGTCCCGTTCGGCCGAGGACTACGCGAGCGCGCTGCAAACTGCGACGTTCGCGGCGACGATGAACGAGCAGACGGTCGCCGCGCTCGAGGAGAAGGCACTCTCCGACGCGGAGCTCGCCGAACTCGAACTCGCCTCCGAGGTCGTGGAAGATCCGATCGCGGCGGCGTTGATCCGTGTCGATCCGATGACGGGGCTCGAGCGAATGGCGCTCGTGGCGGCGGAAGGCGCCGCACGGCTTCTCGCTGAGACCGAACGTTCCGATCCTCTCACCGTCGACGTGCGCGAGCAGCTCATGCCGCGAGCCGTGACGACGGTCGAGCGCGCGGGTCGGGTGGCCCTCGTGAGCGATGCGTTCGCGACCGAGTTGCAGTCGCAGCTCGATGCGGCGGCGGCAGCGCCGGACGCCGCGGCCGACGCGAACCCGGGCGGTGATTCGACCGCCGCGGACGATCCGAGCGCGGCTACCGGCGTGCCGGAAGAAGAGGCGGAGCTCCCGTCCGCGGACGAGCGCTTGCTCGAGGCGCTGCGATTCGCGGCGACCGAGGGGACCGTCGCGACCGAGCACGCGACGTCGGCGAGAGACATCGTGGCCGATCCGGCGGGTGTCGCGGCCGCGGCGATCGTCGCGGAGCGCCAAGCCGCCGAACGTCTCACGGCGGTGCATGCGGCGATCGAAGACGCGCTGAAGAACTGGGTCGGTCTCCTGCAAGATGCCGTTGCCGTCCAGGAAGAAGTCGTTACGGTCACGGATGCCGTCCGGCAGATGGAGACCGCGCGCGCGGCGGCGCAGGCGAACGGGCAACCGTTCGAGTCCCCCAGCGACGCCGAGGTGGCGACC
>JAUIME010000348.1 GCA_030433195.1 bacterium | reverse complement strand
GATCGGCAAGATCCTCGACCGCGGCGCTCGCTGATCCGTCGAGCCCCCTTCGCTCGCGTTCGCGCCGTCAGCGAACGCCTCGCGCCTCTCGCCACGACGCCTCGAGCTCGGCTGCGTCCATTTCGCAGACCGCCTCGACCGCCGCTCGAACGTTCCCGTTCTCTTCGGCGATCCGGCGGATCAGCCTCCCGAGCAGCGGTTCACCGAAACCCCCGACGAGCCAGTCGACGAACGAGAGGGCCTGGTCGTATTGCGCGCGCGCCACGGCGGGATCCTCGGTGCGCCCGAACGACTCGGTGAGGTCGAAGACGCTCGCCTCTCCCATGGCGGTGACGCTCGTGGCCCGCCGCAATCGCGCGTTTGCGCTCTCGATGCCACGGCGCTCCACCCACTGCGCGATCCCTTCGTGCAGCCACGTCGGGCACTGCGGTGAGATCGAGTGGATGACGTAGTGCGCGTACTCGTGCGCGAGCGTCGCGCCGAGCTCGTTACCGTCGCCGATATCCTGATCGACCGCGATGCGGATGCGCCCGTCGAACAGTCCCGCCATCCAGCGGTGTCCGTCGGTGACCTCCGAAAAGCCGCTTCGCGAATACAAGATCACGGGGATCGACTCGGTCGGATACCCCCCGAGGTCGGCCCCGACGCGCTCGTACGCGCTCTCGAGCTGACGACCGACGCCCTCGAGCACCGTCTCTCCGAGCGCGCCGTCGTAGCGCACGTCGAAGTGTGTCGTCCGCGCGACGAGGAAGTCCTTCTCGACGTCGATCTCGCGGCGCACCTTCGCGATCCGCTTGGCAAGGCCGGCACTCGTCGAGCCGACCGCCATTGCCTTCTCCCACGCACGAACCGCCTCTTCGGACCGACCGCGCTCATAGGCCACGTGGCCGAGATTCTCGTGCGCCGCGAACTGCTTTCCGTCGAGTTCGAGCGACTTGCGGAGGGCTGCTTCGGCGTCGTCGAGAGCACCGAGATGGAAATGGCAAACACCGAGGAACAAGGGGTATCGAGCGCGCTTCGGCTCGAGTTCGACCGCGCGAAGCAGAAGCGGACGCGCCACGTCGTATCGGTTCCGCGAACACGCATCGGCGGCGCGACGGAACAGCGCCTCGGCGAGGTTCCCGCGCAACACCGCATGCGACGGCTGCAGTGCGACCGCGCGCTCGAGCAACGACACGGCTGCGGCGAGGTCGCCGGAATTCATGAGCTCGATGGCGCGCTCGTTGAGCTCGAAGGCGTCTTCGCCGGACGCTGCCGAGACCCGGCTCGAGACGGGCAGCGCCACCGCCCCTCCAAGCCCACCGATCGCGAGTATCAGAACGAGCACTCGGGCTCTCATGGTGTCTCTCTCTCGTTGTCGTCGCCTGCCGCGTTCAGCGGCGCTTCGGTCGACGCCCGGTACGGCTCCGCGATCGCACGACGCGATTGGCGGGCGCATCGCCCGGCTCGGATGCCGCCCGTGGACTCGGTGCGTTCGAACCGGCGTCGCCCCCTGGGTTCGCGGGGTTGTACGCGAGCGTCTTCTTGCCTTCGATCTGCGATTCGATGTCCGCGATCAGCTCGACGGGATCCTGGTATCGGATGTCTCGATCCTTCGCCATCATCTTCTCGATGAAGTAGTGCATGTGCGGCGACAATCGGCTCTTCATTTCCGGTGAAGAGAGATGTTGCAGGATCTGCTTGGCCATCACCTCCTGGTTGTCGGATCCCTCGAACGGCAGCTTGCCGAGCACGAGGTGATAGAGCGTCACGCCGAGCGAGTAGATGTCGCTGCGGACGTCGAGGTCGCGATGGCCGCGCGCCTGCTCCGGCGAGAGATACTGCACCGTTCCGACGGTCGTCTCTTCTTCATCGGACGTCTCGCCCCCGTTCGAAGTTCCCGCGAGCCCGAGGTCGCAGAGTTTCACGGTGTTGTCGTGCTTGACGAGGATGTTGCCCGGCTTGATGTCGCGATGCACGATGCCGTTCTCGCGCAGATAGTCGAGAACGCGCGAGATCTGCAGCACGACGTACAAGGCCGCGTCCTCGTCGAACATCTGGCCGCGATCGATGTAGTCGAGCAGGCTGTCGCCCTCGACCGCCTCGAGCGAGAGGAAGTAGAAGCCGCGAATGCGTCCGACCTCGTAGCCCTCGACGAGATTCTCGTGCCGGAGGACTTTGAGCAGCTTGGCCTCGCGCACGAACTGCGCCCTCGTGCGTGGTGACGCAGCGGCGGCGGGTTTGAGGATCTTGAGCGCGACGCTCTCCCCCGTCGCGGCGCGAACCGCCGCGAACACCCAAGACATCCCGCCCTCTCCGAGGCGGCGCGTCATCTGATACCCCGGGAAGAGATCGGGAATCTTGCCGTCCGACACGGCGAGCTCGAGCTTCAACGCCTCGAGGGTGGCGGGCTCGACGTGCCCTCCATCGACGAGCCAATCCGTCGCCGCGACGCCGGTCGTGGCACATTCGCGAAGGCACACTTCGGCCGCATCGCGTTCGAGGAGACCGCGATGCACGAGTTGCGCCACGAGGTCGATCTCGGCTCGGCTGGCCATGCAGGACCCTCGACAGTCGAAGTAACCTTTCTGATGTCAGAATTTTAGGCGAGGTGCAGCGGAGTGTCAATTTCGTGGAACATCCTTGACACGCAGAGATGCGGAATCGATCATCCGACTGAATCCTCGGGCCCGCGACGCCGTCCGTCCGCGCGCGCCGCGATCCGATGCCACCCCAGCCCGGACCCGACCATGATTCCACGAATCTTGTTCGCGCTCATGATCTTGCTCGCGGCGACGGCCGTCGCGACCGAACGCAGCTGGCCCCCCGAGTCCGACCTGCCCGAGGGCGTCCTCGCGATGGTCGACGGCGAGCCCCTCACCGAGCAGGCCTACTACGAGCGACTCATCCGTGAGCGCGGCGGCGGCGAGCTCGGTGCCGGTGCGCTGCAGCAACTCCTCGACACGCGTCTCATCGGGGCCGAGATGAAGCGCCGCGGCAAGAGCGTGAAGCCGTCCGAAGTCGACGAGCGCTACGACGAACTCGCCAAGCAGCTCGAAGCACAAACCGGCGGCACGACGACGATGGAAGACGCACTCACGCAAAGCGGCGTCAGCGTCGCCCTCTTCCGATCGAAGCTCGAGTTCCTCGTCGGGCTCGAGAAGCTCGCCCGCGAAGACTTCGGCCTCGCTCCCGACGCCCCGATCTCCGAATCGAAGACCAACCTCTGGCTCGCCGAGCTGCGCGAGAACTCCGACATTCGAACGACGGATCTCCCCGCCGGAGTCGCGGTCGCCGCGAAGGACCTCGAGATCACCACGATCGATTTCGGCCGCGCCGTCGCCGATCTGCAAGAAGCGAGCTACCTCGAGGAGCTGCTGCGCGCGATGGCGAGCGAGCGGCTCATCCAGCGCGCGCTCGACGCCCGCGAGCTCGAAGTCGAAACGAGCGACCTCACCGAGGAGATGGACTTCCGGCGCTGGGCGTTCGACCACTTCGAGCGCTACCCCGGCGTACCGTTCGATCAGTACATCGAAGCCACGCAGGGGATGAGCTCGGAAGCCTTGATGGCGACCGAGAATTTCGAGTATCAAGTCGCGCTCAAGAAGATCGTCCGCGCGACCGTTCCCGAGGCCGAACGGCGCGCCTACTACGACGAACACAAGGCCGAGTACGGGCCGCTGCGCCGTATCCAGCATCTTCTCGTGAGCACGCAAACGCGCACCGAAGAAGAGGCGATCGCTCGCTTCGACAAGATCCGCGAAGAGATCGACGCGGGCGTCCCCTTCGGCAGCGTCATCCAGCAGCACAGCGACGACAACGACCGGCAGCGATCGGGAGAGACGGGCTACTTCTCCGCCGAGGCTCCCTACGAAGACGAATTCCTCGCCGCGGTGTTCGCACTGGAACCCGGCGACATCTCGGCGCCGATCCGCACGACACGCGGCTTCGAGATGGTGAGCGTCATCGGCGTCAAGCCGCGCCCCACGTTCGAGGAGATCGACGGATTGATCGTGCGCGACCTCGCGCTCGAGTGGCTCGAGGAACACCGCGACGCCGCCGACGTTCGCCCCGCGTGGCTCTTCGAACCACGAACGGCGGACGAAGCCGCGCCCGCGGGGGAAGGCTGATCATGCAATTCGGCCGCGTAGTGGGAACGGTCTGGGCCACGCAGAAAGACGCGAAGCTCGAGAACCTGAAGTTCTTGCTCGTCGAAGAACTCGACGCGCGCAACGAGAGCCGCGACGCGTTCACGGTCGCGATCGACGCCGTGGGCGCCGGCCCGGGCGAGACCGTATTGTTCGCCACCGGAAGCGCCGCGCGACAGACCATCCAAACCGACGGCCGCCCCGCCGACGCGGTCATCATGGCGATCGTCGATTCGTGGGATCTCGATGGCGACGTCGTCTTCCGCAAGGACGCCGAGGGGGACTGATGTTTCTCGCACGGGTCATCGGTCGCGTGGTTTCGACACGGAAGCTCGCCGGTCTCGAAGGCGTGCCGCTCCTCGTCGTCGAGCGCGTCGACGACCAGCTGCAACCCACCGGGGAAACGCTCGTCGCCGTCGACGGAATCGGATCGGGACCCGACGATCTCGTCATGCTCGAAGAAGGCCGCGAAGCCGCGCTTTCGCTCGAAGAAACGTTCGTCGCCGTCGACGCCGCGATCGTCGGTCATGTCGAACAGGTCGCGTCGACCGCGATCGCCAACCCCGCGACGACACGGAGGACGCGATGAAGATCGCGCGCGTGATCGGAACCGTCGTCGCGCCCGTGCAGCACGCGTTTTTCGACGGGCAGAAGCTCCTGCTCGTACAGCCCGAGCGCCCCGACGGCACGTCGACCGGGAAGCCCGTCGTCGCGCTCGATCGCGCGCAGGCCGGCGCCGGCGATCGCGTCCTGCTGCTGCAAGAGGGCTCGAGCACGCGCGATCTCTTCGGCGTGAGCGACGCCCCCGCGCGATGCACGATCGTCGGCATCATCGACGCCATCGAAGTCACGGACGACACGACTCACGAGAGGAGCCCGTCAGCATGACGACCCCGAGCCTGCGCGTCGGCACCGAAGACCACTGGGAGCTCCGCCAAGACATCATCCTCGCGTGCCGGATGATGTATCAGCAGAAGCTCGTGACGGCGACCGACGGCAACATCAGCGCCCGCCTCCCCGACGGGAATCTGCTCATCACGCCTTCGGGCGTCAGCAAGGGCTTCGTCACCGAAGACCAGCTCATCATCATCGACCGCAAGGGCAACAAGCTCGCGGGAGCCCCGAACCTGCGCGCGTCGTCCGAGATCCAGCTCCACCTCGTGTGCTACGACCTGCGCGACGACATCGACGCGGTCGTGCACGCGCACCCGCCGACGGCCGTCGCGTTTTCGATCGCGGGGATCTCGCTCGCACAATGCGTGCTCCCCGAAGTGATCCTCACCTTCGGCTCGATCCCGACGGCCCACTACGGCACCCCGAGCACCAAGGAGCTCCCCGACTCGATCGTCAACACCATCGTCACCAACGACGCGATCATCCTCGAGCGCCACGGTTCGGTCACCGTCGGCACCAACGTCCAAGACGCCTACTTCAAACTCGAGAAGATGGAGCACGCGGCCGAGATCACGTATCGCGCACGCATGCTCGGCCGCGTCACGCCGCTCCCGAAAACCGAAGTCGATCGCCTCATGCAGATCCGCCGCGACATCGGCTTCAAGGGCCGAGCCGCGGTCTGCAACGAATGCGGCATCTGCTCGGACGCCGTCGAAGCCTCGGAGCCCAACGCGCCGCGCGAGGTGTAGCGAAGACGCCCCGCCGCACCTACGCGCACCGAACGCTCACGAGCGATGCCGCCGATCGACCTGACGACGCAAGTACACCATGTAGAGAACGCTCGCCAGGAGCAGCACCGGAACTGCGATGAGTGCCAGAACGTCGCTCACGACGTCACCTCCTGCAGTCGGTTTTCGCCGCGACGGAGTTCGTTCAACAACGCTCGACAGGGCGCATCCCCTACGACTCCCCTCGCGCCCGACGCGAG
>JAUIME010000347.1 GCA_030433195.1 bacterium | reverse complement strand
GAGATCAGTCTGGATCCCTCGCGCTCGCGGACGTGGCCCGGCTCGAAGGGTTCGATCATTCCTTGGCTCTCGGCCATGCGTCGGATCCAAGAATCAGGACGGATCATCCGAATACCTCGCAGTGGGGGGCGAAAGGGTGTTGGCGCGAGCGCCGGGCGGCCCTCGGGCCGTGACTCGGGCGCGGAATCTGACGGGCGAGGATTCTACCACCCGTGCGGCTGAGTCGGAGAGCGACCTCGTGCAGGAGCGCGGGGCCGTCGCGGAGGGGCTCGGCCGAAGTGGCCGTCGTTCGATCGAGGAGCGCAGATGAAGCACGATCCCCAGGCGGAGCAGATCACGATCGAAGAACCGCGGAGGTTCGCGGTTCGCACGCCGCCGGCACTCGCGCGCGCGATGCGTGCCGCGCGAACGCTCTACGTCGTCGATGCGATCGTCGCGGGTTTCGTGGTGTGTGCGTACTTCGCTTTGGGACGGACCGTCAGTCCATCGCACTTCGGGCTCGACGTGACCGTTCTGTCGACGCTGTGCGTGTTGTTCGGGCTGGCGGCGTGGCGTTTGCCGAGGGCGCCGTGGGGCTGGTCGTCGATCGTGGCGAGCGGCGCCACGCTGCTCGCCGGCGTTCGCTTCGGCTCGACCGGCTTCGACGGCAGCGGCATCGTTTGGCTGACTCTGTATCTGCTCGGTCACCTTTGGGTGCTGCCGGCGATGTTGCGTGGAGCGCGGTACGTCATGACGCGCTATCCGGAGCATCGCTACGTGCGCCGACTGCGAGGTGAGCACGAGACGTTCGAGCCCTCGGAGATCCGCGGCCGACTCGACGCGCGTCGGATCGAGGCTTCACGACGCGCGTTCCGGCGCGGCGCCGTCTACGTCACGATCGGAGGGATCGCGGTCCTCGGATCGATCGCGTTGCTGTTGCGAATCCTCAGTCCGCCGTCCATCGTTCCGGCCGTCGAGCGCTACGTCGCCGACTGGAACCTCGTCTCGGAGCACGAGTCGGCGGGCACGCGCGACGAGCTCGCGCAAGAATTCCAGATCGATCCCGTTTCGTGGAAGCCCGATCCGTATCGGGTTCCCGAGGGGTTCGAAGGGCAAGGGATCGCGATGCCCGAACCGCTCGTGCCCGAGGCGACGCAAGACCCGACCGCGTGGCTCGTCTTGCTCATGCGTAACGGTCGGCATGGCGTCGGAGTGAACGTGCGGTTTCCGGTCGCCGGTCGCGAGCCGGAAGCGCTCGTCGTCTACTTTCGTTGGGGGCCGGACACCGATGGCTGGATCCCCGTACGGAACTTTGCCGGTCTCCTTCGCGAATAGTCGTTAACAGCGAGGGCGCGCATCCCGTCTTTCTCGGGGCAGCGACCGAGTGGCGCGCCGCGCGCCACGGGTGGCTTCGCGAACGAAAGAGGAGAGACCCGATGCGATTCGAACCGATGCTCACCGTTTGGCGTGCGGCGTCCGTAGGCGCCGTTCTGTGGATGATTCTGGCTGGAAGCGCGGCGTGCTCGGCACCGCCCGAACCGATCCCCGCAGAGGGCGCGTACGAACATGCCGTCGAGCGCGCGCTGGCGGGGCGCGACGATCGCGCGCTTGCGGCGCTGCGAGTGGCACTCGACGCCGATCGCGCGGCCTGCCAGCGCGCGCTGCTCGAGCCGGCGTTTCACGAGGGGCTTCGCGACACGCGCGGTTTCCGTATCGCCGTACACGAGGCGGCGGTGCAGCACGGCATCGCGCGGCTCGTTCTCGTCGGGAAGGAAGAACCCGGTGACCGGATCGAGGTCGTGGCGCGCGTCGTCGATCCCGACGGGCGGCACGTCGAAGGCGCCATCGTTCATGTCTTCGCGACCGACGAGAAGGGGCGCTATCACCCGGTGATCGAAGGCGAGCGGACGTCGCGGATCTTCGGGACGATGGTCACCGACGAAACGGGGCGGGTGCGATTCGAGACCGTCCGGCCCGGACCCTACCCAGGAACGCGTAACCCGCGCCATATCCACGTGCAGGTCCGTCACGGCGAACGTCGGTTATCGGTTCCTCACTACGCGGTGTTCGACGACGATCCGCTGTTGTTCGAGGCGGGCAACGAGGAGCCGCGCCGGGAAGCGGTGCGGATCGCCATGCGCGAGGCCGGTGCGGACGGCATCGCACGCGGTGAGCTCGAGCTTCCGATCCGCTGAACTGGCCGCGTCACTGGCCGCTGAACTGGCCTCGCCTCCGCGTCGTCTCGTGACGTATCATGACCGCTCGCCGCGGTCGCGACAGATCGGAATGGGCCGCTTCGAACGGTCGTGGCGGAAAGGTCCGAGATGTCTTCACGAAGGAAGCGAGCGACCGCGATCCTGTGCGAGATGCACCAGATGGCGAAACGCGTCGGGGTCGTGATCCTGGCGGTGCTCGGATCGATGGCCTTCGCAGCCGAGGATGACTTCGGTGATCGAGCGAAGGCGGCCCGTGACGCGTCGGACTGGGCGAGTCTCGCCGCAGTGGCTTTCGAATGGGGCAAGGCCGAGCCCGAATCCGCGACTCCCCACGCGTACGCCGCGCTCGCGGCGGCTCGACTCGGTGAGCTCACCGAGTGCGTCGGCGCGTTGCGACGCATCGAAGAGGCGGGTGCCTCGGTCGACGCGAACGTGCGCGGATTCGGAACGCCGATGTCGTCGGTGGTCGACGCCGTCTACGCGAAGTGTTGGGCGGATTGGGAGCCGGAGGCCAACCGCAAGCTCTGGCAAGAGCTCTTCGACGCGTTTCCGCAGAGTCCGTCGTCCGTCGTGCCGGCCGCCCGCTTGCTCATGAGCGCCTTGAAGCTCGGTGACGAAGAGGCGGTGAAGCGCTACGAGTCGTATTTCACGGAGCGGCTTGCCGCGGCGAACGAGCGTCGTCGTGGCGGTGCCGATCGGACGGGCTACTTCTACGCGCAAGCGTACGCCAGGGCGGGCGTCGCGGGCGAGCGGCCTTTGCGCGTGGCGACCGAGGCGTTCCAGAATGCGTGGGAAGCCGCCGCGCGCAAGCATCGATACGAAGGTCCCGATGCCGAGGGAGGGGACGATCTCGAGAAGCGCGAAGCGTGCGACCTCGACACCGATGCCGAATACAACGTGCTGGCTCTTACGTGCGCCGTGAACGGAGCGTACGAGGCCCCCGCCAATCCGCTTGCGGAGCGCGAAGCGACACCCGGCGCGATCTTCGACGACGTGACCGAGGAGCTCGGGCTCGCCGGTGTCGCCTCGTCCCGCGTGGCCGTGGGCGACTACGATGACGACGGCGATCTCGACTTGTGCTTGCGCGGTCGGCTGTTCCGCAACGAAGGCGGCAAGGGGTTCGAAGACGTGACCGAGTCGAGCGGCCTCTCGGGGCGCGGGGCTTCGGCGCTGTTCGGCGACTACGACGACGACGGCGATCTCGACCTCGTGCTCGCGAACCGTTCGCCGCGTCTCTGGCGCAACCAGGGGAAGCGCGGCGGCTACCGATTCGAAGACGTGACGGCCGAGGCGAAACTCGATGCCGTGTCGCTCGGCGCGACCCCCGAGGGAAGCTCGTGGCTCGACGCCGATGGCGATGGCCGTCTCGATCTCTACTTCGCCGCGTACGAGCAGCCGATGTCGACGGGGCACGCCGACGTCTTGCTCTCGAACCGCGGCGACGGGACGTTCGAAGACGTGACGGCGGCTTCCGGGCTCGCCCTCGCGACGCCCTATTGTGGACGCGGCGTCGCCACCGCGGACTACGACGACGATGGCGATCTCGACCTCTACGTCTCGAACTACCGGCTCCAGCCCAACGTACTGTTCCGGAACGACGGCGAAGGCGCGTTTGCGAACGTCGGTGAGGCGCTCGGCGTCCACGGCGTCCGCCAGCCCGCGGACGGACGCTACTACGGTCACACGATCGGGTCCGTCTTCGGCGACGTCGACGGTGATGGCGACCTCGATCTGTTCGCGGCGAATCTCGCGCATCCGCGCTTTGTCGCACAGGGCTTCTCGAACCTCTCGATGCTCTACATTCGCGGTGGCGAGGGAAGTGAAGCCGAGTTCGTCGACGAGCGCCGAGTGCGCGGAATCCGATTCCAGGAGACGCACTCCGATCCCGCGCTCGTCGATTTCGATAACGATGGCGATCTCGACTTGTCGATAACTTGTGTGTACGAAGGTGTTCCGACGGCTCTGTACCAGAACGACGGCCGCGGACGCTTCGACCCTGTCACGTTCGCGTCGCGCGCGGTCGCGTTCAACGGTTGGGGACAGGCCTGGTTCGACTTCGACGGCGATGGAGACCTGGATTGGATCGTCGCGTCGAACAGCGGCTGCCGAGTGTTCCGCAATCGCGGGAACGACCACCATTGGCTCGGCGTGCGACTCGAAGGCAAGCGGACGAACCGATTCGGTATCGGGGCGCGGGTGAGCGTCGAGACCCTCGGGGAGGATCGGCGAGTCTTCGTGCGCGAGCTGACGTCAGCACGTGGGACGACGTCGCAGGACGGTGAGATTCTCCATTTCGGACTCGGCGATTACGACGGTCGCGTCCGAATCACCGTTCGCTGGCCCGACACGCTGCAAGAGGAGTCGCAGACGATCCGTACGGATCGTGTCGCGACGATCAAGCAGGTGAAGGTCGTGCGCAAGAAGCGATGAGCGTCATGCGGGTGGCGTGAGCGAACGACGGCGTCAGGGGACGGAGCGAACGGATCGGGCACCGGCGAGGGGAGAACCGTGCTCGGGCGGCGCTGAACGACGCGTCGTCGGAGCTGTCCGAGGGGCGGCATCCGTTCCGCGCGATCGAACGTCGCGAGGAGCGGGCGGTTGCCGTGCGCCGCAGGAGGCTTGTCATGCTCGATCCGATCCGCAGGTTGTTCGATACGTCCGAGTTCCCGGCTCGCTGGCATTGCGGGACCTGGAGCGAGTTGCACGGCTGGACGCACATCGTCGCCGACATCGCGATCTTCGCTGCCTACGCGGCCATCCCGATCGCGCTCGTCATTTTCGTGACGCGGCGGCGGGATACTCCCTTCCTGCCCATCTTCTGGTTGTTCGTCGCGTTCATTCTCTTCTGCGGGATCACGCACCTCGCGGAGGCGATCATCTTCTGGAACCCGTGGTATCGTTTCTCGGCCCTGCTGAAGGTCTGTACGGCGATCGTGTCGTGGGCTACGGTTCTGGCGCTGATTCCCGTCATTCCCAAAGCGTTGACGCTTCCCGGGCTTGCCGCTGCGAACGCGCAGCTCGAGCAACAGGTGGCCGAACGGCGCGACGCCGAGGCGCGGTTGCAGCGGTCGTACTCGGAACTCGAGGACTTCGCGCAGGCGCTCTCGGGCCGGGAGGAACGGATGATCGAGCTCAAGGGCGAGGTCAACGCGTTGCTCGTCGAGCTGGGGCGCGACCCTCGTTACGCGTCGGATACCGATGCGGAGAGCCCGTGAGGCGTCTACGTCTCGGTCATCTGGGGTTCGCGTTGGCCGCCTTCGCGTCGGTGGCCGCGCTCGTTGCGGATGTCACGGTAGACGTCGGCCTCCTCTCGGCCGTGCCGTATGTCCTGCTCGTGATGTTCGCGGGCGGAACCGGAGTCCGAGGTGCGGTGTCCGCGAGTGCCGTCGTCGTGACGATCTTCAGCTGTGTCGGGCTCGTCGTGTCGCCCGTCGGTACCGAAGAACCCTGGAAGGTCATCGTCGATCGACTCTTGGTGATGATCGCGATCTGGGGGACCGCGTTCGCTCGTGTGCGATCCGAACAGCGTCGTCTGGAGCTCGATCGTCGATCGTCGGAGTTCGACCGGGCGAAGCTCGAGAACGAGCGACGAGCCGAAGAGTCCGTTCGTCGCGCGCGCGTGCTCTCGAGCATGCTCGAGGACCTCCGTCTCCAGCAAGAACGTCTCACGAAGAGCAATCGCCGATTCTTCGATGCGATCGAGCACGCTCCGACGGCGGCGGTCATGATCGAGACGGATGGAACGATCGAGTTCGTGAACCGCTCTCTCGAGGAACTGTTCGGATACTCGCGCGACGATCTCTTGGGGCAGCCCTTCG
>JAUIME010000346.1 GCA_030433195.1 bacterium | reverse complement strand
CATCGGCAACATCCGACTCGCGCGCGAAGAGCTGTTGCGGCCGTACCAACGCGCACGCGTCTCGGTCGCGAAGTGGAAGGACGCGAACTCCGACGCGATCGCGCAGCCGTCCGAGGTCGCGAGCGTCGACGACCCGCGCTCGGGCGAACCCGCGACGTTCTTCGGCACCAATCCGATCGACGTCCCGGGATGTCAACGCTGCCACGCGTCGGAGCGCGCCAACGGCGAGACGTACGACCTGTGGCAGAAGGAGTACCGCTACTGGAAGGACCGGTTCCCCAACACCACCGACTACTACGCGTCGGTGAAGGCCGCGTCGATCTCGCTGCTCCAGATCCACGACGAGAAGCACGGCACCGACTTCCTCGCGAACTACGACCCCGACGACAAGACGGGCGCGTCGGTGACGCGTCTCGGACGCCCGCCCGTTCGATGCCAGGACTGCCACGGCGACAACATCGTCGGCCAGCTGCAAGGCGCGCCGGCACCGCCCGGCCCCGACGGCGTCTCGCGCGGGCGCACGTCGTCGCTCTCGGCCGCGATCCATCTCTCGCATCTTCGGAGCGCCCCCGATCCGGACATCCACGGACGCTCGGCGAGCTGCCAAGGCTGCCACCCGTCGCACACGCAATCGGGAGACCTCGCCCGCGTTCCCATCGACGAGAACGGGCACTTCAAGGGCGGCGACATCCGCACCTATCACGGCGGGTGCTTCCTCGGCCGCGACGTGCACGGCAACCCCGCGGCCTCGAAACTTCTCGGCACGCGCTCCCACCTGAACGCGATCGGTACGTGGCTTCGCGACAACGTCATGGACGAAGAGAAAGGTCTCTACTGCACGAGCTGTCACAATCTCGGCTCGCGGCTCCTCTACAAGGCCGACACGCTCACGAACGCGATCACGCTCGAAGGCGAAACGCTACGAACGCGATCGATCGAGACGATCGTCGCCGCGATGCGCAAGATGGAAGGCGGCAAGTACTCCGAGTTCACGACCGAGGACTTCTTCGATCCGCGCATCCGCGAGAATCGCGACGCCGTGAGCGCGGTCTGGACCGACGAACCGTCCGACCCGTATCGCGTCGTCGACGACGGCGGCGACTACTGGCTCGCGGCCGGCGAACCGAAGTGCGCCGACTGCCACGCGCCGCCGTTCGTCGAGAGCATGGGCGGCACCTACACACCCATCGACCTGCGCGAGAAGCCGAGCCTCATGCGCTACAGCAAGGGCCATTCGGGCATCTCGTGCCAGACCTGTCACCAGAGCATGCATGGGATGCACCCCGTTTCGCCCGACGGCGCCGATCCGACGACACTCGCGCAAGCTCGTGCGCTCAATCCCGACGGTCACACAGGCCCGCTTCGATGCGCCGCGTGCCACACCGTCGACGCCGACGGAGTCCCTGCGCTTCTCGACGACAAGCGTCTCGCCCCGTTCGACGACGCGACCTACCCGACCCGCTACGAGAAAGCCGTCGCCTTCGCACACACGCTGCGCACGTTCGAAGAGATTCGCGGCCCCGGCCGCTGAGCGCGACTCGACGCGCACCACGACAGCGTTCGTGTCGTTACGAACGAACGCCCGCGAGGAAGGCCGGCAGCCGCTCGCCGAGGAAATACTCCCACCCGCCGACGCACGATTGCCGCGCGAAGGCCGGATCGTCTTCGGGGAAGTCTTCGCGGACGCGATGGGTGAGCGTGAGTTCGGTGCCGCCGGACGTCTTGGCCAACTCCCACGTCACGTCGGAGTCGCCCGCGACGCCTTCGTAACGCCAGCGGTAGACGATGCGTTCGCCGGGGACGACCTCTTCGACGTTCCACCAGTGTCGATACACGGTTCCGTCATTCTCGACGTCGAACTTCGTCTCGAAGCCCGGCTCCGGACGGAACTCGCGGATCGCCTCGAAGAACCATCGACACATCCGGGCAGGATCGGTGATCGCGTCCCAGACGTCGGCGGCGGGAGCGTCGTAGGTGTGTCGCACGACGATCGCATCGTCACTCGCCTTCATCGACTCGCTCCCGATCCTCAGGTCGTCATGGACTCGTCGTCGGCGGTCGGGCCGTAGATCCCCGGAACCGCCACGTCGAGCAACCGCAGGTACACGCCGAGCTGGCCGCGATGATGGATCCAGTGGTGGATGCCCGTCGCGCGCATCGCCTCGTGCCGCGGCGCCTGCATGAGGATCGCGTCACCGTTGCGCATCGTCCACGTCTCGAGCATCGCCTCGTCGGACTTCCCCTCGAGCGCCGCTTCGAACGTCGCGGCGTGTTCGTCGAGCGCGGCGATCGCTTCCGCGCGGCTCGAAACGACGAGTGGCTTGTAATCGACGGTGGCAAAGTCGAGGTCGTCGCCCGCGATCGAGCTCACCCACGACGGATTCTCGGCGATGTGCGCCACGAGTTGGCCGAGCGACATCGACTTCTCGTGCGGCTTCCAGTCGAGCTTGTCGTCGGGAATCGCTTCGAGGTACTTGCGGGTGTTGGCCGACTCGGTGCGGAAGTCGGCGAGCAGTCTTTCGGCAAGGGTCATCTGACTACCTCCAAGTGCGTCGGTCCGGCGCAGGACTGCGACTACGGTAACCGCCCGCGATTCGTGATGTCAATGTGTTCGCCCCCCGATTCTCGCCTGCACTCGGCTCGCCTCTCTCGCGGATCGAGCGGCACGTTTCGCACGGTTTTTGGTATCTTCCGCGTTTCCGCGGACAGCCCAGGTTCCCTTCTCGAACGGGTCTCGATCATGGATGCCTACAAGCAAGCCGGCGTCGACTACGCGTCGCTCGATCCCGCGAAGATCCTCGCCCTCACCGCCGCTCGCCGTACCTCCGAACACATGGCGAAGCGCTCGGGAACCGTCTTCGAAGAGACGCGAGGCGAACCGGCCTTCGTGTTCGACATCGGCGATTGCCGGCTCGCGTTCGTGCTCGAATGTCTCGGGACCAAGTCCGTGCTCGCGCAGCAGTACCTCGACGCGAGCGGCCGCAATCACTTCAGCCAGATCGGCTACGACTCGGTCGCCGCGATCGTCAACGACATGGTCTGCGTCGGCGCACTGCCGCTGACGATCAACGCCTACTTCGCGACCGGCGCCTCCGACTGGTACGACAACCGCGAACGCTTCGAAGCCCTCGTCGACGGTTGGTCGCGCGCGTGCGCCGACTCGGGCGCGACGTGGGGCGGCGGCGAATCGCCGACGCTCTCGGGGCTGGTCGCGCCGTCCGAGATCGAGATCGCGGGCGCCGGAGTGGGTCGAATCCCGCCGGGTCGCGCCGCGCTCGCCGGCGGCGGCATCTGCGAAGGCGACGAGATCCTGCTGTTCGAGAGCAGCGGCCTTCATGCCAACGGCGCGTCGCTCGCTCGGCGCATGGCGAAGGAACTCCCCGACGGCCTCTCGACCAAGATTTCCGGCAATCTCGAGTTCGGCGAAGCGCTGCTGAACGATTCCGTTCTCTACACCGGCGTCCTCGAAGCGCTCTACGAGCTCGACGTCGATGTGCATTACCTGTCGCACATCACGGGACACGGCTTCTTGAAGCTCATGCGCGCCGACCGCGATTTCACGTACCGCATCACCGAGCTGCCCGCGGTACCGCCGGTCTTGTCGTTCATGGTCGATCACCTCGGCATGTCGCCGCGCGAGGCCTACACGACGTTCAACATGGGCGCCGGCATGGCCGCCTTCGTCCCGCCCGGCAGCGCGTCGGAGGTCCTCGCCGCATGCCGCGAGCGTTCGATCCCCGGCATCCATGCGGGCACGGTCGAGGCCGGCGCACGCCGCGTGATCCTCGAGCCCCTCGACGAAACGCTCGTCGGCGACCTCTACGCTCCGCCGTCCGCCACGGAGTGATCGCGACTCAGGACGACGGAGTGGCCGTCGGGTCGAGGTCGAGCAGCGCTCGGTAGACCTCTTCGATCGTTCCGTCGAGGGTCGACGTTCCGGCCGTGAGGCCGACGACCGAATACGGCGTGAACCAAGCCGGTTCGAGATCGGCCGCGGTCTGCACGTGGATGGCCGGTATCCCGCGCTTCTCGGCGAGGATCACGAGCTGCTTCGTGTTGTTCGAGTTCTTGCCGCCGACGACGACGAGGGCTTCGACCTTCTCGAGCAGCTCGCGATTCGCTTCTTGGCGGATACGCGTCGGCTCGCAGATCGTGTCGATGAAGCGGATCTCCTTGTCGGGATTCTTCGCCTCGATCGCGGAGCGGATACGCGCGGCGTCGCTCGGGGCCGTGGTGCTCTGGCAGATCACGCCGATTTGCGGCGCGTCGTACGAAGCGACGTCGTCGATGTTTTGCACGACCGTGTAGTTGTGAAGGTCTTCGATGATGCCCTGCACCTCGACGTGATTCGGCTTGCCGATCACCACCACGAAGAAGCCCTTGTTCTGGAGGTTGCGGGCCGCGAGGTGCACGCGGCGCACGAGCGGGCACGTGGTGTCGATGAGCTGCTTGCCGGCTTCCTTGAGGCGCGACCGCTCCTTGTCGCTGATCCCGTGCGCCGTGACGAGCATCTTGGGGCTCGCGGGGAGATCCGTGCGACGCGACTCGGGCGCCATCTGGAACCCGCGCCGCTCGAGATCCTTGAGCACCTCTTCGTTGTGCACGAGCTCGCCGTGGATCGCGGTCTCGGTCGGGTCTTCGAGGTCGTGGGCGAGCGTCAGCGCGTCCTTCACGCCGAAGCACATGCCCATCTCGTTGGCTCGGATCACTTTCATCGCGAAATCGCACTCCTTGGCGCGGTCGGGGAATCGGTTCGGAACCGTCTCATCGGGCTCGTAGCATAACATCCGCGGCGATCCGTGATCGGCCCGACCCGGCGCGATCGCACCGCGAAGCGCCTTTCGAGCGGGCTCAGACCGTGACCCACCCCGACGGCAGATCGCCCTCGCCTTCGGGGCTGTTCTTCGGTGCCCGCGCCATGTCCTTCACGACGCGCTCGAGCTCGTCGAGGTACTCGCGAAAACCGTCGCGTCCCTCGTCCGTCATGCGGTAGAGCGTCTGCGGCTTGCGCTTCTCGAAGCCCTTGAGCACTTCCACGAACCCGGCCTCGGAGAGCACCTGGATGTGCCGGCTCAGATTGCCGTCCGTGAGCGCGCAGAGTTCCTTGAGCTCGTTGAAGACAAGGCCGCGGGGCGCGGTCATGAGCGACGCGAGAATCCCCAAGCGCGCCTTCTCGTGGAAGACGCGCTGGAGCCCCTCGTAGGCGAAACGACCGGCAGGGCGCTTGCGAGAATCAGCCATCGGCTCGCTCCAGGTTCCAGTACAGAACGGCAGCCGCGAGAAGCTGCCCGACGCCGAACGTCACGCCCATTCCCCAAGGCGAGAGGCTCGACTGATCGAATGCGGAGCGCAGCAGCAGCGCGCCCGCGAGCAGGTAGAAGAGCGCCACCCACCCCACCGCCCGCGGCAGGTACGGACGGCACGAGAAGATCCCCATGCCGTAGAGCACCGCCCAAGCGCCCGGCAGGATCGCGACGACCTCGCGCGTTCCGGCCAAGCCCGCCACCGTGGACACGAGCGCGCCCGCGAGCACGGCCGGGACGAACTGGCCCACGACGCGCCGCGTCGTCCGCCGCGCGACGGGTCCCTCGATGCACACGTAGTTGTAGAGGATCACGCCTCCCGACATCACGAGGCACACCGCCGCGACCGCGGTCCACAACGTGACGAAACCGAGCGGCGTCTCGGGCCCGATCCACGCGGTCTGCACGAAAGCCACGCCGATCGCGAGAATGCCCGAAAGAGCGATCGGGAACGACTTGTAGCTCTTGTAGATCTCGGCCTTGGCGAGATGCCCGTGAATCTCGGAGATCTGGTCGAGGGCTTTGTGGATTTCCATCGGTGGTGTCGTCCAACAGAAGATGTTCGCCCGGTCCGAGGCCGATCTCGCGACGACTCGATCGAACCGCCCCCGAGTCTACCGCAATCGCTTTGCCATGCAAAGCCTCGATCGTCCGGGATCGCCGGATCCCCCGGTCGCCGCACGAGAGACGGGGTCAGCCCCGGCCGGGGC
>JAUIME010000345.1 GCA_030433195.1 bacterium | reverse complement strand
CCTCCTTTTTTTCGTCTCGACGGAACATCCGAGAGGTCCAATCCATCCTAATCAGCGTGGATGGTCCAACGGACTCGTGACGCTTGTCGCCGGTCCGAGCGAAACCAGAATCAATCGAGCCAAGAATCAATCGAGCCAAGGTTGTGGGATCACGTAAAACTTTCTGTTTTCTCCCCTTCTTTTCCCTTTTTTCTTCTCAATCTAGAAAGTTCCCTTGGCTTATTTCTCTCCCCTGTGCGCCCACCCCACTCCAGCGCGCGGGACCGCAAGCCTGCTCGAGCAGCGACCCTGCTCGGCAGCGAGGTGTGAGCAGCCGCTCGTAGCCGGCGACAGCCAAACCAGCTGAACTCCACACCAGCGACACCTGGCGACCTCGATCGACTCTAACGCCGGGTCGTTTCCCACCGAGCCGCCGGTCTCGTCACGCGCTCGCCCGACCGCAACCAACCGATCGACACTTTTCGCGCAGCGAGCACGTCCGAGACTTCCGAGACCCCTTCGTCGGTCAGGCGTCTCTTGCAACGCGGAAGCCGTTCATCGGATTCTTCTCGACGGTCGGCCGCGCGAAATACTCCATGGCACAGCGCAACCACTTGCGTTCATTGTCATCCGCGAAGCCGCCACCCTTCAGAATGCCGCGAAGGCCTCCGTCGGTCGACGTCGTGCTCGAGGTCCACTCGCGAACGTTGCCGGTCATGTTGAGGCAACCGTAGGGGCTGGCGCCCGCGGGGAATCGCGTCACGGGGCAGGTGTCACCATCTTGGCCTTGTTCGGTATGGCAGAGCGACGCGTCGTAATTGTTCCCCCACGGGAACTTGCGGCCGTCTTCACCACGCGCCGCCTTTTCCCACTCCTCTTTTGTCGGCAGGCGACAACCGATCCACTTCGCGTAGCGTTCGGCGTCGATCTGCGGAACTCGCACCGGATGCTCGAGTCGACCGGCCGGCGGCTCGCCATTGATCCAGTCGAACGGGGGGATCGCATCGGTCGCAACGACGAAGTCGCGGTAGTCGCCGTTGGAGACTTCGTGGCGTCCAATGTAGAAGGCGTCCAGCGTTTCGTTACGCTCCGGCAGGCCGCCGAGCGAGTTGTCCCCCATCTTGAAGGAGCCGGCCGGAACCAACACGAGGTCGACGTTCGCCTTCGCATCCGCCTGCTTGGATTGTGCCTCTTCGCGCTGACGATCGTGTTCGGCCAACTTGGCCTCGAACGCCTTCCGGACACGATCGTCCTCCGATCCCCCGCAACCGGCGGTCACGAGGAGCGACAAGCCCACGATCCAGGACGCCACCAGGCCTGCTCGACGCACTCCCGACATCGTCTCACCTCCGTTTTTCGGACCCGGGCCGCCCCTTCCGCCCGATCCGAGGGGCGATCTCAAGCAGCGGCCGGTCGCGATCTTACAACAATCGTCGCCGCGAGGCCCGGCTGCCCTGCCGGAATCGTGGCGAGGCCCGGCTCGCGCACAACGGCGTCGACTTTCTCTACATTGGCATATACTAATTTCCTAACCATTGCCCTACAGAGCGTTACGCCAATCTGGACGGCTTGACACTCCCCTGGGCCCGTGTATAATTCCCAGGAGGTTTCTGCTCCACTTCAGGCGGATCGGCAACCGAAAAGGGCTCAGGAACGTAGCCGAAGAGATCGACGGGGATTTCAGTCGCCGGCCTTCATGCCGGGCATCGGGTTCGCGCGGGATCGGGTTCTCGCCTCAGCGAGACGCGATCACGAGCACGAGGCGGCGCCTCGCCGACTCCGAGACACAATCCAGGAGATTCAGATCATGCGGATTCTGTTCGTCAACTACTCGTTCGACCGCAAGTTCCATGCAGGCGTGGCTTCGCTCTCCGCCTACATGAAGCGCGGCGGGCACGACACCTCGCTCATCATCTATGACTCGTCGGTCACCGAAGAGAGCTTCAAGCAGCGAATCCGCGACTACGATCCCGGGATCATCGCCTTCACGGTCATGACCTACCAATGGGAGCCGACCCAGCACCTCATGCACATGACGCGCGAGGTCACGAAGGCCCCGATCATTTGCGGCGGCTACCACCCGACGCTCTATCCCGACGACGTCATCCAGGATCCGAACTGCGACGTCGCGTGCTTGGGTGAAGGCGAAGTGCCGATGCTCGAGCTGGTCAACCGTCTCGAGAAGGGCGAGCCGTTCCACGACATTCCCGGCCTCGTCACGAAAGAGTGCGAGACCGGACGCGTGCCCGTCGTGCATCGAAACCCGATCGAACCGATCGTCGACGACATGGACGAGTTCCCGTTCTGGGACCGTGAGATCTTCGACGTCGACTCGCTGCTCGGTACTCGCGGCCTCGGCACGCTCGCGCACACGCGCCACACGCTGGCCGTCGGCGCCGGCCGCGGCTGCCCCGATCAATGCACCTACTGCAGCGCTCCTGCCATGATGCGGTTCTACCGCGGCGCGGGTCGCTGGATCCGCAAGCGCTCCCCCGAACACCTCGTCCGCGAGTTGGTCGAGCTCAAGGAGAAGTACGACGTCAAGATCTTCGAGTTCTGGGACGAGCGGATCGACATCTACCCGGCCTGGCTCGAGAAGTTCTGCAAGCTCTACAAGAAGGAAGTCGGGCTGCCGTGGAGCGCCGACATGCGCGTCGAGCGCGCGACGATGGACATTCTCAAGCCCATGGCCGACTCCGGCTGCTACATGGTCTGGTTCGGCGTCGAGTCCGGCAACGAGGAGTACCGATCCAAGTACCTCAAGCGCTGGATGTCGAACGATCAGATCCTGCAGGCGTTCAAGAACTGCCGTGACCTCGGCATGGAAACGCTCTCGCTCAACATGGTCGGCCTTCCGGACGAGACCGCCGACATGGCGCGTGAAACGATCGAGATCAACCGCAAGATGCGCGCGGACAACCTGCTCTTCTTCACGTACCAGTCGTTCCCGGGCACCGAGCTCGGCGAATACTCGATGGCCATGAACATGGTGCCGGACGCCTCGGTGTTCTGGTACGAACGACCGGAAACGTGCCTCGTTCAGCAGTCGATGACCAAGGAAGAGCTCCAAGAGCTCTGGAAAGAGTGGCGCGAGCTTCAGATGGAACTCGAAGCCGAACGCCGCGCTCGTGGATCGCTGGTCTTCGAACTCGATCCCGACGAACCCGCGGCGCTCATTCGCATCTGAACGACGCGAACGCGTCCGCCACGTTGCCGACGCAAGACGACTTCGACACGAAACGACACAGGGCGGTCGGAACTCGGTTCCGACCGCCCTGTTTTGTTGAATTCACGTGTCGTCGAGAATGACGACCCCGCCGCAGGACCCGAAGTTGCGTCACTCGCCTGGCGGCATGACCACCCGGCGGTCTCGGCGTCGATCCCGAAGCGCGACCGCCCCGGTCAGTTCTCGTCGCCGACGATCAGGGTGCGCAAGGTCACCGAGTCACGCTTGCCGTTCCACCACTCACTCCATGCCGCAGCGGCCTTCTCACGCACGACGGCCGGAGCGTTCGGCTCGTAGCCAAAGTCGCCGCGTTGTCCCGCCATGCGAGCGACCTTGCGCAGCACGTCGAACGACTCGTCACGCAGCCATCCCGCGTTCTCGACCGACTCGTCGAGCGTGAGGTTGGCGATGAGCAAGTCGACCCCGCGGGCATCGCCAAGGCGCGCCAGCGTGTCCGCAGCCGTGATGCGTACGATCCTCGCCATGGACTCGTCTTCGAAGACGGCGGCAACCGGCGATACGAGCGCTTGCGCTTCCGCCTGGAGGAGTCCGTGTTCGGGGAACAGTCCGATCGTGTCGAGAACGTTGACCAAGACGAGCGGATCGGCCTCTGCGCGGTTCTCGAGAATCGACACCAGGAACGGGAGCCCCGTCGGCTTGTCGAACCGCGAGGCGATCAAGTTCGAGATCATTGGATGGAGCGACTCGTCGACCTCGCCGTAATGCTCGACGAGGAACGGCAGGAAGCGGAACTGATGGCGGTAGAAGTTCTTGAACTCGCGAATGCTCGCGGTCGTCGCCGCCGAACCCGCGAAGCGCCGCAGATCGGTCGCCATGTCGAGATACTGGCGGAGGGTGGAGTTGTAGTAGTCGAACTGGCGCTTGCGGATTCCGAAGATGTCCGGGCGGAACGAATCGAGGTTCGCGTCAGCCCAGCTCGTCCATCGGGCGACGGCCTCGGCGCGCTCCGCGGCAGACCCTTGCGGATCGAACCCGAAGTAGCGATCGGTCGCGATTCGCAGCGACTCGACCGCACGCGCACGGAAATCGGGATTCTCCGACTTCAAGAAATCGAGCAGCGCCGGCAACCCGGCGAGCGGCGCCCGCGTCGGATCTTCGAGGCGTGCGAGCGACGACGCGGCCGCGAGGCGAACGTCGTCCGAGTAGTCGCCCTCGATCACGTCGAGCACTTGTAGCATCGCTCGGCCCGATTCGTAGCGGATCCACTCGAGACTCCGGATCGCCGCGATCCGCACGGCATCGTTCTCGGTCGACGAGAACACTTCACCCACGGGATCGGCGAACTCTTCGTCCCCGATCTTGATCAGCGCTTCGAGCGCGGCAACCTTCACTTCCGGCTCTTCCGACTCGAGCATCGAGAGCAAGAACTCCTTGCCCTCCTGCCGGATCTGCACGATACCCGCGAACACGTCTTCCGTGTAGGCCGACGAATAGTTCACGATCTCGACCTCGAACGGCCACCAGTGCAGGTACTCACCCATGAGCCTCACGAGACCGGCCTTCGCGGCCGTGTCCTCGATCGCGGGGATCAAGTTCGAGAGATCGTCGAAGACGCGTCGGACGAGGCGCGGAGTACGCGCGACCCGCAGCGACCCTCCCATCAGATACAGCGCTTGCACGACGTTGTCACTCAGGTACGCGGGCGACTCGGGATCCGAATACTCGCTCACGAGGAGCGGCAGAATCGGCTTGCCGATCCCGGTCAACACGTCGACGCGACGCTGCTGCGCGTCGCTCGTTCCCTCGCCGATGACCTGAACGATCCGACGACACTTGTCGGCCAGCGCCGGATCCGGATCCTCGAGTTCGGCGGGATGGATGTACGTATCGATGTGGTCGTCGAAGAATCGCGCGATCGCTGAGTGCACCTGCAGCGTGTCGATGTTCTCGTTGCGCTTGGCGCCCGGGAACACGCGCGGCATGTCGTCGCCGAGGTAATCGATGAACTCGGAGCGAGCGTACATCCCGATCCACTCGGTGAACTTCAGGGAGTCGATGAGGCTCGGCACTCCGCCGCGGCAGTCGAGTCGACAGATCGCGGCCGCCACGATCGCGATGCTCCCGGCGACCTTGGGCTCTTGCGCGAGCACGAGCTCACGTTGCGTCCCTCGCGCCAGCTTCAAGCGCCGGTAATCCTCCTCGAGGTCGAGCAGGAAGTTGAGGAGCTCCGGCAGGATCGACGTGTCACCCAGATAGCCGAGCGCCTCGGCCCCGATCGTCGGATCCTTCTCCATGTAGGTCCTGAGGACTTCGAGAGCGTTGTCGCCCCCACAGCGCCCCAACGCGACGGCCGCCGCACGCTGGACGTGCGAGTACTCGTCGTCGTCTTGCAAGCGCTCGACGAGGGCCGGCGACGCCTCCACCGACCCGATCTCCCCGAGAATCCGGCAAGCTCCCCACCGCACGAGCGAGTTGGGATCGTCGAGGCCCTCGATCAGCGCCGGAATCGACGCGTCTCCGGCTTCGACCAATGCGTCGCGAGCCGCCGCCCGGGCGTCGTCGTCGACGCTCCCGAGCTGCTGCACGCCTGCACCTGCACCGTCGCCGCCTTGGGC
Organism: bacterium; assembly: GCA_030433195.1. Taxonomy (GTDB): domain Bacteria; phylum Planctomycetota; class JACOTG01; order JACOTG01; family JAUIME01; genus JAUIME01. The sequence continues at coordinate 249 of JAUIME010000345.1, read as the reverse complement.
AAACGCCGCTCGACCACCCGTGAGGGTGCCCACGGCGAGCCCGCAGATCAACGCGAAGTGCGCGATCGTGCGTAATCCCGAAATCGGACGGCGTTCGAACCGCGCACGGCTACGGACACCCGAACGACCGGGTTGGATTGTCTGAATCTCCTGCTCTTCCACGCGCCTCGTTCCTCTCTTCTCTCTTTGGCCCCTGACCCTCGACACCGAGCGAAAGCTCCCGTCAGTCCGAAAGTTTCGTTCAGTCGG
>JAUIME010000344.1 GCA_030433195.1 bacterium | reverse complement strand
AGTCTCCCCGCTTCCTCCCCTCTCGCGATTGCCCGCTCGGCAATTCGTCCCCGCGCAATTCGTTCCCACAGTGCTCGACAGCCCGCTCCGCGCCTGCTACGGTCACGGCATCGCGTGCGAGGGTGGCGGAATTGGCAGACGCGCTAGATTTAGGATCTAGTGGGGCAACCCGTGGGGGTTCGAGTCCCCCCCTTCGCACCATCCGTCTCGGGATCCCGACCTTCGACGCCCTCACGCGTCAACGCCCCTCGATCCCGACGCACGCGACCTCGGAACGCGTTCTCCCGTGACGCGCCGCATCGACGGCCATTCCGATTCGATTGACGAAGCGACGGCGCGCGCGGTACGCTGGTTTGTCCGGCCCCTGACGAATCGTCCCGAGGACACGCTCGTGCACTCGACCCGACCGCCCCTCGCTATCGTCTCGGTCTTTCTCTTCGTGTTCGTTGCGTCCGTAGCCCGAACTTCGTGGTCGGGCCCCGCACCGCGCCCGACGATCGTCGCCGATCCGCCGTCCGAAATCCTGCAAGAACTTCGGATCTGGCAGAAGCGTTACCGCGCGGGAGCCATCGAGCTCCTGATCCCGGACAGGGAGTCGCCCGGTGCGCGACCGCGATTCCTCGACGAACGCGCCATGTTCGAAGTGGAGGATCTCTTCGACGCGGCCGCTCTCGAAGGACGACCCGAATCGCTCGAGATCCTGACGGAGATCGCGACCACCTACCTCACGAGGGATCCCGATCGCGAGTACACCGATCCCGCGGCGCACGACGGTCGTCGACTGCGATGGGTGCGCGAACGCGCGCGCCGGGCGCTCGCATCCATCGAGGACCGTGACCTCATCACCGATTGGGCGCGCGCGCTGCTCGACGACGAGCGCGGACGCCTCGGGATATTCCGGCGCGAACTCGGTGCCCAGCTGCTCGGCGACCTACGCTCCGAGACCGCGCCGTATCACCTACGACGCCGGCTCGACGATGAAGCGCCGCGTGTACGCATGGCCGTGATCGACTCCCTCGCTCGCATCGGAGGGGAAACCGCGGCGCAGCTCGTCCTGCCCGCCTTGTCGGACCCCGACCCCGCCGTACGCGCGGCGGCACTCGAACTGCTGCGCAGCGAACTCGTGAAGCATCGGCAAGCGGACCCCGCGCATCTGGTGCCCAGGTCGCTCGTCACGAGGATCACGCGCATGCTCGTCGACGAGTCGTGGTGGGTGCGGCGCTCGGCCGTCGAGTGGCTCCGCGTCGCGCGCGATCCCGTGGCCGTGCCGGCGCTCGTCGACGCCCTGCTCGAAGAAACCCTCCGCCGCGTGCCGCAAGCGAGCCCGCGTGTCGCTCGCGCGATCCGTTCGCTGCTGATGAGCCTCACGGGGCAATCGTTTCCGCACCACGAGCCGCGCGAGTGGAAGAAGTGGCTCGAGTCGCTGCCGGAGCGCGAGCGGGTCCAGCCCGCGAATCCCGGAGGTGCCGGGCACTATCATCCGAGCTTCTACGGCGTGACGCTCCGCTCGCCGTCGATTCTCTTCGTGATCGACCTCTCGGGCAGCATGGCGTATCCCGGGTCCGGCTCGCAGGCGCAAGGCGCGAGTTCGACCGCACGCCGCACGAAGCTCGGCGAAGTCCAGCAGGAAATGATCCGAGCGATTTCGAATCTGCGTCCGGGAACCTACTTCGATCTCGTGTTCTTCAACACCACGGCGCATCGATGGCGAGGCGAGTTCATGGAAGCGACGCCCAAGCGGATTGAAGCGGCCATTCGCTTCATCCAAGAGCAGAAGGCGGGCGGCGCCACCGACCTCTACGCGGCGCTCGAGACCGCACTCGACATCGGCGAGCCCGGCCGGCCGTCACCGATCGTCGGACGCGAAGTCGACGACGTCGTGCTGCTCTCGGACGGCTGGCCCTCCAGCGGGAGTTTTCTAGACCCCGACGTCATCCTCGATACGGTATCGAGCGCGAACCGCAATTCACGCACGCGGATCCACGCGATCGAGATCCCCGGAGCGACCGCGCCCCGCTCCGGCGCGACCCCGGTGCCCATGCTCGAAGAGCTCGCCGCGCGCAACGGCGGCCAATACCGCCGCGTGGACATGCGGTGACGCGCCGCGTCAGGGCTGCGGCTTCATGTCCACGAGCTTCCACTCGAGGGAGTCGCCGGTCGCGAGAATCCGACCGTGGTACATCTCGCCCGACTTCTTGTGTCGGAACATCGTCATGATGCGATCGCACGACTTGAACTTGATCGTGCGCAGCTCTTTGTCGACCAGATAGCGGTACTCCCAGCTGTCGCTGAGGTAGAGTTTCCAATCGCTCTCCCCGCCCCCCGACACCGACCCCACGAACTGCTCGCTCCCGACGCGGAAATTCCCGCGAATGTCGAGTCCGATGAGCTCGAGATCTTGGTTCTGCATGGCGCCGAACAAGACTTCCGCGACCTTCACCAACGGCAGCGGATCGCCCGGCACCAGTTTCTTCGGCTTCGGCTCTTTCGGCTTTTCGTCCGTCATGACTCCCTTCCTTGGCGCACTCAGTGCGCTTCGTACCAGCTCGTTCCGGTGTGGACCTCGACGACGAGCGGGACGTCGAGATCGAGCGTCCCCTCCATCGCCTCGCGAACCAAGGCGCCAAGCTCTTCCTGCTCCGAACGCGGCACCTCGAACAACAACTCGTCGTGTACCTGCAAGATCATCGCCGTTTCGAGCTCGCGCTCCCGAAGGATGCGATGCACGTCGATCATCGCCTTCTTGATCAGGTCGGCCGCCGACCCTTGCACCGGCGTATTCACGGCCATGTTCTCGGCCGCCCGCCGCGCTCGGTTGTCACCGCTGCGGATGTCGGTGATGTAGCGGCGTCGCCCGAGGATCGTCGTGACGTAGCCATTGCGACGAGCGTCCTCGATCGTGCGATCGATGAGCGCACGAACGCTCGCGAAACGCTCGAAGTAGGTCTGGATGAACTCCTGCGCTTCCTTGCGCGTGATCTTCACCTCGGCGGCGAGGCGATCGGGGCCCATCCCGTAGAGCACTCCGAAGTTGATCGCCTTGGCTTTGCTCCGCATCTCGATCGTGATGGCGTCGGGATCGACTTCGAAGATCTTCGACGCGGTCTGGGTGTGGATGTCGAGTCCGTCGCGGAACGCCGCGACGAGCCCTTCGTCACCCGAGAGGTGCGCGAGAATGCGCAGCTCGATCTGCGAGTAGTCGGCGCCGAGGAAAATGCGATCGGGATCCCCCGGGACGAAGGCCTTGCGGATCTCGCGTCCGATCTCGGTGCGGATCGGGATGTTCTGCAGATTCGGGTTGCTCGACGACAGTCGACCGGTGGCCGCCACCGTTTGATTGAACGACGTGTGGACGCGCCCGGTGTCGGGGTGGATCAGCGCCGGCAGTGCGTCGACGTACGTGCTCTTGAGCTTCGTGAGCTGCCGGTACTCGAGGATGGTGTCGACGATCGGATGCGCGGCGAACTTCTCGAGCGTCTGCTGATCGGTCGCGTAGCCGGTCTTCGTCTTGCGCAAGCGCTTGACGCCGAGCTCCTCGTGAATCTCGAGCTTCTCGAACAGAATGGCCCCGAGCTGCTTGGGCGATCCGATGTTGAACTCTTCGCCCGCCTGTCGATGCACTTCCTTTTCGAGCTCGGCGATCGACGTCGCGAGCCGCTTCGACATCGCCTCGAGCATCGACTTGTCGATGCTGACGCCACGCGCCTCCATGTCGATCAGCACCGGAACGAGCGGCATCTCGATCGTCTCGAAGAGTTCTTCGACCGCGCGCTCGCGCATGCGGGTCGCGATCCGCTCGCGCAGCTGCAACGTGACGTCGGCGTCTTCGCAGGCGTATCGGCTCACGTCCTCGACCGGAACGTCGGCCATCGACTTGCGCTTGGCGCCCTTGCCGATCAACGATTCCGTCGGGATCTTGCGGTAACCGAGATACTGCAGCGCGAGGCCGTCGAGGTCGTACTGGCGCGAGCCCGGCTCGACGCAGTATGCGGCGATCATCGTGTCGAAGGCCATCCCGCGCAGCTCGACGCCGTAACGGCGCAACACCAGCGCGTCGTACTGGATGTTCTGGCCGATCTTGCGGATCGATTCGTCTTCGAGCGGCCCGCGCAGCCGCTCGACGAGCCACTGCGCGCCGCGGTCGCCGCGCTGGAACATGTCGTCGCCCGTGTCGGCGGGGACGTAGTACGCCTCGTGCTCTTCGATCGCGAACGACAATCCCACGATTCGCGCCTTCATCGGCTCGACCGACGTCGTCTCGAGATCGATCGCGAACTCGCGAGCCTTCGCGAGCCGGTCCGCCAGACGATCGATGTCGTCGGCGTCGGTGACGGTGTGGTAGCGATGGGCGACGCTCTCGATCGACTCTTCCTTCGTCGCGACGAGCGACTTGAACTCGAGCTCGCGATAGAGCGTGACCAGACGCGCTTCGTCGGGGCGCGGGGGCCGGAAGTCGATCTCGTCGTCTTCCAGTGGAACGTCGCGCTCGATGGTCACGAGATCCCGCGACAGCTCCGCGAGATCGCGATGCTCCTCGAGCTTCTTGCGGATGCGCGGCGGGGTCACGTCCTCGAGGTGCGCGTAGATGTCGTCGATCGAACCGTGCTCACCGACGAGCTTCTTCGCCGTCTTCTCCCCGATCCCCGGGATCCCCGGAACGTTGTCGGACGAGTCCCCCATGAGGGCGAGCACGTCGACCACGCGCGCAGGCGGAACGCCGAACTTCTCCTCCACCTCGGGCGGCCCGAGGACACTCACGCCCGAACCGCTACGACCCGGATCGAAGATGGTGATTCCGTCTCCGACGAGCTGCATGAAGTCCTTGTCACCCGAGACGAGGAACGCCTCGTCGCCGTTCGCGGCCGCCCGCGAGGCAAGCGTCCCGATGACGTCGTCGGCCTCGTAGCCTTCCTTCTCGACGATCGGGATGCCCATCGCGTCGATGACCTCGCGCACGTCCGGCATCTGGTCGCGCATCTCGTCGGGCATCTTTTCGCGCGTGGCCTTGTAGGCCTCGTAGCGTTCGTGCCGAAACGTCGGGCCGGGCGGATCGAACACGACCAGCACCGCGTCGGGAGACTCCGAATCGACGATGCGTCGGATCGCCATCGTGAAGCCGTACACGGCCGAAGTGTTCCGGCCCTTCGAGTTGATGAGCGGATTCCGAATGAACGCGAAGTAGGAACGATACGCGAGCGCGTTCCCGTCCACGAGGAAGATCCTGCGGGACGACTCGCTCAACGGTCTTCTTCGGCCTCGATGATGCCCAGTTCGATCGCCTGCTGACGCACGTCGGCGAGGTAGTTCCGCTCGATTTCCTTCAGGCCCTCGGGCGAAAAGACGTCCTCCATCATCTGCGCGGCGATGAACTCGGCGTTCCCCATCACGAAGAACGTGTTGCGCAGGCGGTCGATGTAACGCAGGAAGTCGCGACGCGTCGTCTCGTCGGCGCGCACGAGCAGGTAGTTCACGAGCGCCCACGACTGCGCGCTGAAGAACTTGATCATGCCCTTGTCGATCACCGTGAACATCTCGAGGCGGATCAGGTCTTGAATCGGGATGACGTTGTCGGTCTCCATCGCTTCGATGACGTGCTCGATGCGCGCTTCGTCGGGGCGCGCGCGCACGTAGTTGCCGTCGGCGTCATAGCCGAAGCGTCGGAAGTAGATCGAGATCCCTTCGGCGAGCCAGCCCGGCATCGCGCTGTCGTAGCTGAACTTGAAGTACTGCCAGCAAGCCACGCCACCGATGATGCGCCGTACGAGCTGATAGTTCTTGCCGCTGTGCGCGACGACGAGGCCGGATCGTGCGTCGAAGAAAGCGTCCGAACCCGAGAACTTGCTGAGCTTCTTCGAAGCCAGGAAATCGAGATAGTCCTGGTGCTGACGAAACGCGTAGACCTTCAACGATTGTTCGGGAGGTCCGCCGAGCACGCGAGCGTACTCGCGGTAGTTCTGCTCGAGCTGCTCGAACAGATCTTCGATCTCGGATCGCGGCCAGTCCGAACGGATGTCGTAGTGCACCGACGAGAGTTCCCACGCCGTGTCCCAGGTG
>JAUIME010000343.1 GCA_030433195.1 bacterium | reverse complement strand
AGGACCGCCCTTCACCACGCGAAACCACGCGCGGGTTAGAGGAAAAGCATCTGGTATTCTTTTGCCGGCGCCCCTTCGTAGGAGTGCGCGGCTCCGACCGCCATCGCCAAGGCGATAGCCGCGTCGATCTTGTTCGTCGCCCGCTCTTTATCGAGCCAGTAGTTGCCCCAACGGTCGTTGCCGGTCACGGCGCTCATCATCGCCGAAATCAGGACCGGGTTTCGCTTGAGACGGATTCGCTTCTCTAGCAAAAGCTCTTCGAGTTGGCGGACGCTCATCGGCATCCACAAGCCCTCGGGCTCCCGCTCCGCCGCCCGTGAGGCTGCGATCATCGCCTCGTTCGGCTTTCCCTTTTTCACCCCGCCCTGCGGGTGCTCGACGAATTCTAGGCTAAGTCCCAAGTCGTTGCACTCAGGCTCCAAGCCACGCTTGAACGCATATCGATCGTAGGCGACGCATTGCACGTCGTACTCGTGAGACGCCTCCGCCAATGCCTGAGCAACATGGCGATAGTTGATGCTCGCGCCGGCCGGCGCGTTCAAGAACCCGTTCCGAGCCCATAGCTGATAGGGCTGTTTGTCCTGGAGTTCGCGCGCCGCGATGGTGTCGCCCGGCGTCCACGCCTCAACCCACGCATCGAAGAGCGGCTTACCCTTGTGCTCGCCGTCTTCCCACGGCTCTTGCTCGACCGAGATCGCGTCGTTGCGGATCACGATGCCCGTGATGTCGACGTCGAGGTCCGCGAGCCACTTCACGGTGACGACCTGCGGCTCGATGGTCTCGCCACGCTCGATGACGCCCAGGTCGATGCGGTCGCGCGGCTCGATCCAAAATTCCGGCTGCACGTGCCCCTGGATGAACAGCTTCTGCTGTGGCGTCCGCGGATCGTTGGTGTGCACGAAGATCGACTTCTTCTGCGAGCCCTTCTTCGAGCGGGTCTTGAAGACGATGTCGACGACCCCTTCGCCACCCGGCGGGATCGGTTCTTCGGTGTACTCGGCGACCGTGCAACCACAGCTCGTCTTCACCTTCGTGAGCACGAGGTCGGCGTCACCCGTGTTCTTCACCGCGTAGGCATGCTGGACTTCGTCGCCTTCGTAGACGGTCCCGAAGTCGTAGGACGCCTCCTCGACGAGAATCGAGGGGTATTTCCCGTCGGCGGAAATCGGGGTCGGCGTCGGCGGCTCGGACTGCCGGCGCTTGTCCGCAAACCGGTCGCGGGCCGCGGTGATCGCAGGATCGATCGACTCGGCCGGCTGCTCGGTGCCCGGGTCGGCGGCGGCGACGACCTCGTCGGACCGGACCTTCGCCGACACGTTCTCGGACGGCCGCCCCATCCCCGAAGCCCAGAAGGCCACGAGGAAGCTCACGATCGCGATGGGCGGTCCGTAGTACAGCAACAGATTCTTCTGTGACTCCGTGCTCATGGATCCGATCTCCCGTTCAGTTCGGAAACCGTCGATTCGTAGGGGAAATCCCCGACCACGGCGTGTCGCCCGCCCGGCGGATGCCGGCTCGGGGACGTGCCTCTCGAGGAAGCGAAGCCTCGTAGGAAGCCCCGCCTCGCTCGGCTCGCGCGCCGATCCCAGAGACGAGTCTCGGCTCCTCGTGTTACACGGTTTTTCGAGGCCCCGAAGGAATCGATTCTCGTCCCTGCTATCGGACGCGTCAACCGCCTTCCTTGACCGGCCGAACCGACGCTCCCGCAGTGCTTTTTGTGAAATTCCCCGAGACCCCGCTCCAAGGCGTTCTCATCTTGACCCGCGAGGGCGATTTGCTAGATTACGCCACTTCGCATGAGGTGGATGTAGCTCAGTTGGTTAGAGCGCCGGTCTGTGGATCCGGAGGTCGGGGGTTCAAATCCCCTCATCCACCCCAGCGATTCCCCCCTCCCCGATGTCGTCCGCCGACGAGACGGATGCCGTCTCGCCGAAATCCCGCCTCCCCAACCGATGTGGACTCCTCAGCCTTCGTCCCTTCCTGAGGTCGCGACCTCGGGTGGCGGTAGGAGTTCGAACACCTGTGACGCGATCGTGTCTTCGATCGCGATTCTCGCGCGTTCGGCTCGGTGCTCGTCGAGGAACGTGCCGCTGGATCCGAACTCGTCGATTTGACCGACGAACCAGTGCACGTCGTAAATGCCGGGTATCGCGGCTTCGAAGACCGCTTCGCCGGAGTCGTCGAATCGAACGAGCTCGTCCCCCCATCCGAACCCCGGACCCGGGACGTCAGAGGGAACAAGAACGACGGCGAGACGCCGGGGTGGCATCGGCAACGGACTCGAGGGGCCGAGTCGCAGCTGTACTGGAAGGGCGGGTTCGAGGTCGACCTCGACTTCGGTTTCCGCCGCGACGTTGCGAACGACCTGGATCCGACATCCGGAGGCGTGAATCACGACGTCGACGAGGGGTTCTTCCGATACGAAGCGGATCGAGCCCGAGGCGAACTCCCGAGCGTCGACCGCGGTGAACGCATCGAGTTCGCGCGCCGCTCCCGCGGGTCGAACGACGAAGCTCCCCGCGACCGGCTCCTCGTTCTTCGACACCGCGAGCGCATGCACGAACGCCGCCTCCGGAAGCTCGATCAAGCCGACATCGGTCGTCTCGCCCCCGCGAACGCGAACGTCTTCGAGGATCACGAGCGCTTCGGGCCCGCCTGCGAGTCGCTCGATCTCCGCGGCGTCCAACGGATCCCCGGAAGCCAAACGCTCCGACATCGACCGAGCCAATGCAGAGAATGAATCCGCTCGCGGCGCACGGATCTCGACCGACCAGGTCCCCGGTTCGAGTCGTTCGAAGTGAAGGCCTCCGTCCCCGTACAATCCGCCCGACACGTTGGGTGCAACGCCATCGCCCGCCCAATTCGTCATCTCCAAAGAGGCCGAGAAATCACGACCACTCGCGCCCTCCGGTAACTGGAGTTTCCCACGGATCGCACCGGCCCGGCTCATGACGACTTCGAGGCCGCGCGTTCCGCGGGTGACGTCGTTCACGTAGCGATACGGATACGCTTCGAGTGTGAAGGACACCGTGAACGACTCGCGCCGATCGACTCCACGCAGCTCGAATCGACCTTCGAGATTCGTTTCGCACTGGGAACGCGCCTCTTCGACCATCATCCCGCGGACGGCATCATTCACGGTGACGGTGACCCCTCCGATCGGATTCCCGGCGGGGTCGACGACTCTCCCCGATGCCAAGACCGGAGCCGGCGAGAGGACGATGTCACCGAGGTCGGAGACTCCGGCGAGCGCGTCGGACGACAGCGGAACGCCGCCCGTCGACACTTGCGAAGACTCCGCGTGCGTGAGCATGACTCGAAGCTCGCCGTCGAATGCGAGCTCCGGCGCGATGTCGACTCGGAATCGCCCGACGTCGTCCGTACGGACCTCGCCGAGACGGTGGTAGCGGTATTCGGGCCCCCAGGCCCACTCATCGACGTCTTCCGGCCTTTTCTCTTCGAGCTCGACGCGAACGAGCGCGCGCCCGAGACCGTAGTTCGCATCAGCGTCTACTGCTCGACCGATGAGACAGGGCACGTCGCTACCGTACTCGACGCGCAACGTCGCCGTCTCCCCCGGAGCGCCGGGTCCCGGTCCTCGCGTCGCGACCGGGTACGAGGCCGCGTTGCGAAACGCGATCACCTCGAGGTCGAGGCCAAGGCCGACCTGATCGAGCACGCCTCGCCCCTCGCGCATCGTCGCCGCGCACGGACCGAGATCGTCACTCCACCCCTCGGCCAAGCCGAACTCGCCCAAGTACCACCCTTGCTCGTTCTCGAGCTGCACCCAGACCGGCCCCTCGATCGACACGACTTCACCGTCGACGTTCATGGCTTCGACGACGAGTCGGCCCGTCTCGGGCAGCACGAGCGTCGGCCGCGTCGCAGGGGCGTGCGTCATCGGCACCACGGCCTCTCGAGGTTCGGCAAGCAGCAGATCCGCGCGGACGAGGCACTCGCACGGCGTATCGTGTCTCTGCACGGTTTCGAAGAAATCGAGAAGCCTCACGCCCACGCCCTCGAACCGAGCCACGCCACTCTCGTCCGAAACGACCGACTCCCAGCGAAGTCCCGAAGTCGCTTCGTAGCGATGAAAGAGGCTCACGGAAACCCCCGCGGCCGGGCGGCCATCCGGTCCGAAGACGTCGACCTCGATGTCCCAATCCTTCGCATCGGAAGTTGCCGCAAGGCCCGTCGCCGGCGTCGGCACCGCAGGTGGATCGGGCTGCGCCGACGTCGCAGCAGCGGGATCCCCAGATCGGGTGTCAGGCTCCGCGATCGATCTCTCGGCGCGCGGCGAGGTCGCTGGACTGTGGGTTCCATCCTCGCCGACTCGCCATTGCAGCATGTATACGGCGGCGATCACGAGCAACACCACCACCATAGCTACGAGGTATCGCATGCGTTTCTCCTCTTCTCCCGGCCAATCGACCGCACCAGAAGTTCGTTTCATGGGTCGGGAGCGCTGACCTCGCGCCGCGGGACACCTCATGATTCCAACTCGCCCCGTACTTCGACGGCTAAGGCACGACGTACGCGATGCTCAGGGATCGAACCCCCGGGACCTCACCCGTTCGGGGATTGGCGACGAGCACGGCGCGAAACACGACGTGCGTGAAACCATCGATGTCGTCGAGGTCGGTCACGAACTCGTCGTCTTCGACAGGGTCGCCGAACGAGCCGGCCCAGCTGAGGGACACCTCGGTGCCGGATCGATCCGGATCGACCTGCAGCAGATGCCCGCCGAAGTCGGCCGTCGCGAGTTGCGTGTCGATCGGAAGCGATTGTCCGAGACTGCGCTTCGAAACGAAGTAGAAGCGGGTGTTGTATTGGGTGTTCTCCCGTCCCGTGATCGCGCGGTCGGCTCCGCCGTTCGCGAACTGACGATCGGTCGTCGCGTTGAAGTTCGACTTGTTGCGGAAGAGCTGATAGGTGTCGCCCCCTTCGGGCATGTCCCACTCCAAGACGAGCGGCAGCGGAAGGTCCAAGTCGAAGTCGGTCGTGAACTCCGGCCAATCGATCCAGGGCTGGTCGAGCGCGAACGGCACGGTGTAATCGCCGCGAAAGACCGTCACGGGCGCCACTTCGTAGTTGCGGTCGAAGATGGGATCGAAGAGCCCGAGATCGCCGCCCGGGAAGAACCCGAGCTTCATGACGACGTCCCGGTACACGGAGAAGAAACCGAAGTCCGAGCGTGGCGACCACGCCATGCCGATGATCGACTCCCCCGGAAGGTTGGGAATCCGGTTGGTGTCGACCTTGATCTGGAAACGGTTGCCGAGCGGCGTCAGCGGGTTGCTCCGCTGGACGAGCGGCTGGGGAAGCAAGAACGGTGACTGCGGTCGGGGCACGTAGTCGTCGCTTCGCAACTGCACGTCCGAGCCGCGCAACTCGCCGCCGCCCCACCGGGCCGTCGTGGCTGCGGGATCCTCGAAGTCACGGGTATCGAACGTCTCCGTCAGCACGGCGTGGTTCGGCTCGCCGGGGCGGTCGATGGTCTTGAAGTGCAGCACGTACGATTGCGGCAACGCGACCCCCGCGAGATCCGAGATCTGCTGCGTGACCGTCAGCCGAAAGACGTACGGTTCGCTCGTTCCGGGCCAATCGCCGAGACTCACGACGTTGCGCAAGGTCAATTCGTCGGCCGTGTCGGCTCGTGCGATCTCGACGAGCGCGAGTTCGCCCACACCCGCGGGGATCTCGCCCGCGATTTGCGTGACGTTTCGCAGCAAGATCGATTGCAGCGCATCGACGGAGCTCGGCAGGATCGGCTCCGAGAAACGCAACCGGATCGACATCTCCGCGGGGTCCACGATGGGCCAATCGTCGGGATGCGGACTCGTCGGATCGCCCGCGAAGATCGGCGCGGGATCGAACTCGAGTCGATCGACGAGAAGCTCGGGCGGAACCTCGGGATTCTCCGGCCGAAAGTCGTCGCGCGTCGTGATCGTCGTCTCGAACGGGACGCTCAGAAGACGCCCGTTTCGCGACTGGATCGAACCGGGCGCATCGGCGATCATGCGAATGGTGTAGCGTTCGTTCGCCGCGAGCCCCGTA
>JAUIME010000342.1 GCA_030433195.1 bacterium | reverse complement strand
TTCTGGCGATCGGGCTCACGATGACCGGCACGTGGATCGTGTCGCTGTTCGTCGTGCACACGATCTTCAAGAGTCCCGAGATGGAGTTCATGGCGCAGATCTTCGACGTGCTGCGCACTTCGAACCTGCTCCCTGCGTTCGCCATCTACTTCATTCTGGGCTACCTGTTCTACGCGGGGATCTTCCTGTCGATCGGAAGCCTCTGCAACACGCTCAAGGACGCCCAGAACTTCATGGGCCCCGTCATGATCATCATGATGGTCCCGCTGTTCACGATGATGTTCATCCCCAAGGATCCGAACGGCACGCTCGCGACGTTCCTCTCGTGGGTTCCGCTCTACACACCGTTCATCATGATGAACCGCGCCGCGGCCGATCCGCCGATGTTCGAGCAGGTCGGGACGCTGATCCTCATGATCGTGTCGGCGGCCGGGATGCTGTGGCTGTCCGGCAAGATCTTCCGTCGCGGAATCCTGCGAACGGGACAGCCGCCCAAGGTCCTCGAACTGCTGCGCTGGATAAAGGGATGAGATCGACTGTTACACTGTCGACCTCGCCAAACGCCGCGAACTGATAGCGAAAGGCGCCGCCACCCATGACGGACGAACCGCGCCCGAACAAGCCGCGAGATGATGAACGCCGTGACGCGTCTCAATCGAAGGGACCGCGCAAAGACGACGCGCGCCGCGATGGCGGACGCGCCGAGGGATCGTCCGGCAGCAGTGACGGCGGCAGCCGAGAAGGACGATCGCGACGACCGCGACGACGCCGACGAGGCGGTAGCCGCGGAGGCGATCGCGGCGCCGCGGCCGCAGCAGGGTCGGGCGCGGCAGCCGAAGGCGGCGACAGCGGCAAGTCCGGCGGCGGCGACGGATCCGGCAACTCGGGCGGCGGCGAGTCCGGCTCGTCGGGTCGCTCTTCACGGCGGCGCGAAGGAGAAGGGAGCCGCCGATCGCGCGGCGGTCGTTCCCGCGGCGGCCGCTCCGGAAGGGGCCGAGGCCGCGGCGAGAGTTCGAAGGAACGTACCGGCTCGGCAACGCCCGCCAAGGGTGAAGGCAACCGCGCCGAGAGCGGTCGAGGCAAGGGTGAGGGCAAGGGCGAAGGAGCCGCGACCGAGGCGGGATCCGGCGACAAGTCGCGGCGGTCCGGCCGCGAACGGCGTCGACGCGGCGGTCGAGGCCGTCGACGAGACGGCGCCGCGAATCCGCGCGAAGCCGCGACCGCGTCGGGGGACACGTCCGCCGCGGAAGCCGAATCCGGCACGCGCGAGCAGGAGTCCGGACGCCGCGCCAAGCCCGAACGCGAACGACCCGCGCGCATCAAGCCCGCGGCCCGGGGCGGTGATTCTCGATCGCGTCGCGATGCGTTCGACCGCGAAGAGGAAGTGCCCGAGAAGCCCAAGGAGATCTATCCCCCACTCCGCGAAGATCCCGCCAACGCGATTCCGCCCAAGACCGAGAGCGATTCGCAGTGGGTTCGGTTCTCGCACATGCGCTACCGCGAACGGTTCAAGAGCGACCAACCGCTGACCTGGGGAGATCCCGTGGTGCTGCGCACGTCGCGAGGAATCGAGACGGGCGTCGTCATCTCCGATCACTCCGAGCGCCCCGGCGACCCCGAGCCGATCGGCGAGATCCTGCGCAAGATGTCACCCGACGATTTCGACCGCGCGGGCGAGGTTCCCGGCATCACGAAGGGACGCGAGTACCTCTTCTGTCGCGAGCAGATCGAACGCCTCGAGCTGCCGATGAAGCTCATCGGCGTCGAGCACCTGTTCGGCGGCGGCAAGCTGATCTTCTACTTCGTCGCCGACGGTCGCGTCGACTTCCGAGAGCTCGTTCGCCTGCTCGCGAGCGAGTTCCGCACGCGTATCGAGATGAAGCAGGTCGGCGTCCGCGACGAAGCGCGGCTGAACGGTTCGTGCAACAACTGCGGTCGCGAGCTGTGCTGCCGGTCGTTCATCCGCGAGTTCAAGCCCATCACGATGAAGATGGCGAAGAACCAGAAGACCACGCTCGACCCGAGTCAGCTCTCGGGTCAGTGCGGTCGCTTGAAGTGCTGCCTGCGGTACGAAGACGAGGTCTACACCGAGCTCCGCCGCGACCTGCCGCGCAAGAAGTCTCGCGTGAAGACGCCCGACGGCCCCGCCAAGGTTCTGTCGGTCGAGGTGATCTTGCAGAAGGTCATCGTCGAGCTCGAGGACACGGGCCGCGTGCAGACCTACGCGACGTCGACCGTCGAACGCATGAAGCCGCGCCACGAAGACGGCCCGCGACGCCAAGACGACGCACCCCGGCGCCCCAAGCCCGACGCCGGACCACCTCCGGCGGACCCGAACCCCGGCGACGCGAAGTCCTGATCGACTTCCGCGCAACGCGCGCTCTGCGAATCAGCTAGAGGAAGCCGCCGCCGCGGCCGAGGTCGCCGCGACCGCCGCGACCGCCGCGGCCTGCTGCGCGGCGAGGATCCCTTGGATCTGCACGAGCAATCGCGCGTCGTGGATCTCCTTGAAGTCGCGATCGCGGCGCACGAGATCGAGAAACGTCGTTCCGCACGCGAGGCTGAACGACGTGTTGCGATCGGGCTTCGGCCGCAGATTCGAGAGCGGTACGCGATGTTCCTTCACCCGCGCGACGATGGCGCGCGCGTCGTGATCGAGGAATGCGAGCGCCGCGAGTTCGTCGTAGTCGGTTTGGAAGATGCGAATCTTCGCGGCTCGGAACTCGTCACGGAGCGCGAGGAACTGCTCGACCGCGGCCTTCGTCTCGCGCGGGCAGAAATACAGGATGTGCGACGCCGATTGCAGCGGGTTCCCCTGCGACAACCCGCCCTGGCGTAGCGCGCGATAACATGATTCCACGCGCGGACCGATCTCCTCGACCGGGTCTCCCGTTGCGGACAGCAACGCACACATCGGGTAGTCGTCGGCTCCCGTGAGCCAGCGGTGATCTTCTCGCAGGCGCCGGAACAAGGCCGCGAATCGACGGACGTCCACCGCCGAGAGGCTGCGCCTCTCGCCCGTGCGTCGCAAGATCATGATCGCGAGCACCTCGTAGGCGGCGCCACGGCGCATCTTCTCCTCACGCATCAGCTTCTGGATACGCTCGACGTCCTTGCAGAACGACGCGGCGCTGTCGCCGTCCGCGTGCAGGACGGCCGCCACGGCGAAACGGATCGGAGAGTTCAACGGCCCGAACCAGCCGGCGCGGCTCTTGAGGTCGTCCGCGATCGCGAAGATCCGCTCGGTGATCTCACGCGCCGAGCCCGGAACCGTGGCCAAGGTGAGCGCCGAGTAACGCAGCGGCATCACGCTCTCGTACCACTTCTTGCGCTCTCGCAGCGCGTCGTACAGTTCGATGAACCGATCGAGCGGCCGTTCGGGAATCGTGAATTCGTTCATCCGTCCTCCATGTCGCTCCATGCCGGCGAGTCCTCTCGGGCCGCCGCGATCTCCCGCCCGAAGCTCGTCACTTCGGGTCTCGTCGAGTTCGTGCGATTGTCGCACTTGCGTGCCGGGAGTACGATACACCGATGCAGCTCTCGATATTCGCGATCCTTCTCGTCGACGCCGCGATCCTCGTCGGGCACACGCCCCCGACGGCCGCGCACGACGACCCACCGACCGGCGAATCCGCGGCGGCGACGGACGCGGCCCGAGCCTCCTCCCCGTCCGAGCGGCTCGCGGCCGCGAGAGCGCGGCTGTCGGACCGGCCCGAGGACCCGGCGCTGCTCCTCGAGGCGTTCCGCGCCGCGCGGGACGCCGGTGCCGGCGACGAAGCGCTCGACTTCGCGCGACGCGCCCTGCGAGCACCGGGCGGATCCGACGGCCCCTCGAAAGCCGATCGGCGTGAACTCGTCACGGTAACGCGCGAGCTCGACCCGCACCACGAGCGCCGATCCGCGGCCGAAAGCGCGTTCGTCGACGCCCTGCTCCGTACCGCCGGCACGTTCGAGCGCAAGGGGCTCGTCGCGAACGCGGCCGACGTGCTCGCCCGCGTGCTTCATGCGACGAACGACCCGCGCGCCGCCGCCGCCCTCGACGCGCTCCGAGACGACCCCGCGACGCGGCGACGCGTACAACGCGCCGGCATCGTGTTCCCCGAGACCGACGCAACTCGGCGTGAGCGCGCGCGCTGGGCCGCCGAGCACGCCAAGCGCGACTCGTGGGAGAACGCGTGGACGTTCCGCGGCGACCACTACACGGTCGTCACCGACGTCGGCTACGAGCTCGGCCGCGATGTGCTCGAGGCAATGGAAGACATGCATGCCGTGTATCGAGCCGTCTTCGCGCTCGAAGGCCGGGACGTGTCGGCTCCGCACGGATCCATCGCGATCCACGCGACGCGCGCCGGCTTCGACGCGCGCCTTCCGGGACTCCCACTTCGCACGAAGGGCGTCTACGTGCCCGCCGAACGACGTGTCGTGACGTACGATCCGCGCGACGAAGACCGGCCGCTCGACGATCTCTGGGCGACGCTGTTCCACGAGGCGGCCCACGCGTTCACGTCACGCCTCTCGACGACCCTCCCGACCTGGCTCGACGAAGGAACTGCGTGCTTGTTCGAAGGATCCCAACGCACCGTACGCGATACGGGCGTGCCGTTCGGAATCCCCGAGGTACGGCTTTCTCGAGTTCCGCAGCGTCTCACGGATCGCCCCGATGCGGCGCGCGCGATCCTCGCACATCGCAAGAACCTCCCGTCCCGTGACTACGCGCTCGCGTGGGCGTGGATCTACTTCTTTCATCACTTCGAGGACGAACGCGCCCAGACCGTGTATCGCGAACCGTTTCGAAGCTATCTCGCGTCCTTCGCGGATCCGGCTGGCGGCGACGCTTCGATCGAGCGGTTCGTCGAATCGTTCGTCACGAATCCGGCCCTCGAAGAGGTGCGTTCGATCGAAGATCTCGAAGCGCGCTTTCGCACGTGGATGCTCGAATTGCACGAGCGCACGCTCGGCCCGCCCGAAGCGGCTCGCGTCTGGATCTCGATCGCGGCGCGGCAACGCGAGGCGCAGCGCCCCGAGGCCGCCGTCGCGTCGCTTCGCGTGGCGCTTCAGCGCCGCCCCGACGACGCTCGCGCACGGTTCGACCTCGCGGCAGGGTTGCGAGCGGTCGGCGATCCCGACGCTGCGCTCCTCGAGTATCGGCGCCTCGCGCACGGGCTCGAGACGTTCACCTACCCCGAGGCGCCCGTGCCCGGATTCGACACGCTCGACGCCGGCGGACTCGCCCGTCGCGTCGCGCAAGAAGTCCGATCGCTCGAGCCGACGGCGGCCGAGTCGCTCCCGACCGCGCGCGAGACGTACCGCAACGAGGTGCGCGCCCTCGCCACCGAATATCGAGCGGCGGGCTACCCGCGAACCGCCGTCGCATGCATCGACCGAGCTCTGAAACTGCTCGTCGCGGAGACCGCGCTGTCGACGCAGCGCGACGCGATCGCGGCCGACCTGCCGGGCGAGCCACCGCCTTGGCGTCGGGTGTCTCCGGCACTGGCTCCGAGCGGCTGGGATCTCGAGGCGAGCGCGTGGACGTCCGCCGACGGCCGCTTCGAGTCGGGCGCCGACGCGCCGCATGTGGCCCTGTTCCGGGAACCCGGTCGAGCCGGGGCGCGATTCGAAGTAAGCTTGCTGCTGCCCGATCGCGAGGGCGCAGGGGCCGGAATCGTGTTCGGCTGCGGCCCCGAATCGCTGCGTGTGGTACTCGCGCTCGGGAACGGTCCCGTTCTGGTCGGACCCGTCCGAGACGGCGGCGTCGACGAGATCCGCGCTATCGCGAACCACGGCGAGAGCCGCACGGTCGACCTCGCCCTCGAGATGCGCGACGCTGCGGTCGACATTTACCTCAACGGCGAGGCGGTCGGTCGCGAGACATTCGAGTGCCAAGGCAAAGACGTTCGTTTCGGGTTGTTCGCGCAATCGAGCGGAGTTCGTTTCGACGAGGTCCGCATCCGCGTCGACGAATCCCGTGGGAGTCCACGATGAAGCTGTTCCTGATCGCCGCCGCAACGGTCGCCCTGCTCTTGATCGTTTTGCGCGTCGCGAAAACTCGGGGCTCGAACGCC
>JAUIME010000341.1 GCA_030433195.1 bacterium | reverse complement strand
GTCGACCACCAACCGGTCGCCCTGCACGAACACGCTGATGCCCGAGTTCGCCGTGCCCGTGGCGTAGACGACACCCTCGTCGCCGGTCGAGCGCGTCACCCGTGCGGTGAGATCGAAGCTGCGACCGCCGACCGAGGCGGCCGCCTGGGCCGGGATCGGTGACATCGGCGGTCGGTACACGTAACGCCGGTCGGCGGGGTGCGGCGACCGGTCGCGGAACCGTGCGCCGAACAGCTCGACGCCGCGCTCGTCGAGTGGCAGCACGCCGTGCCGTTCGGCTTCCGACCACCACAGCGAGATCAGCTCGTCGAGCTTCGCCGGTTCGGTCTCGGCCAGGTCGCAGCACTCCGACCAGTCGTCGGAGAGCCGGTACAGCTCCCATGGTTCGGTGTCGTAGTCGGCGCCGCGCTCGTGCCGGCACACCGCCTTCCAGAGCACGCCGTCGTCCGCCTCGGCGACCAGTGCCCGACTGCCCGCCATCTCGAAGTACTGCAGGCGGTTGGTGGCCGGATGCCGGCCGTCCCCGAGGATCGGGGCGAACGAGTGCCCGGTCACCGGCAGCTGGGGTCGCCCGCGGTACACGTCGGGCGGCGTGACGCCGAGCAGGTCGTAGATCGTGGGCGCGACGTCGGCGACGTTGGCGAACTGCGCTCGCTTCGTGCCCCGCTCCGACTCGGCGAGACCGGCCGGCCAGTGGATCACGAACGGCACGTGCACCGACTCCATGTGTGGCGACGTTTTGAAGTACAGCCCGTGCGAACCGGCGCGTTCGCCGTGATCCGACGAGAACACGATGACGGTATCCTCGGCGACGCCTTCCGCCGCGAGGTGGGCGCGCAGATCGCCGAGCATGTCGTCGAGCTGCAAGATCTGCGCGTAGAACCCGCGCATGTAGTGACGCCAACAATCCTCGATCCCGGGGATGAACGGCGGGCACGGGTGGTCCGAGATCCACAGCTCGGGCTGATCGAACGGCGGGACGTTCGGCCGCGGTACGAGCCGGTCGGGGTCGATGCGCGCCCAGTACTCGGGCGGCAGGTCGGCCTCGTTGTGCGGCGTGTGCGGCGGGCCGACCGACAGCGTCAGCAAGAACGGCCGATCGTTCGCGTAGCGGCTGATGAACGACTTCGCGAAGTCGAGCTGGTACTCGGGTTCGTAGGTGTCGGGCGGCTGCGCCTGCATCGGAATCGGCGCATCGAGGTAGTAGACCGAGTCGTAGTAATCGTGCAGCGCGTTCGATCCCGCGAACGAGTCGAAGCCGTGGCGCCGGTTGCCGCCGGGTGCCACGAAGCCGCCGCGGAGCGCTTCTTCGGAGCGAAGCCCGATGTTGACGTGCCACTTGCCGATGTAGCCCGTGGCGTAGCCGACGTCGCGCAGCACCTCGGCGTAGCTTTCGGCGTCGCGTCGCAACATGCGCCGGTTGCGCGTGCCTCCGTCGCGGTGCGGGAAGCGTCCCGTGAGTAGCGCCGTGCGGTTGGGGCCGCAGACGGGATTCGCCGCGATACACCGCCGGAAGAGCACGCCTTCGTTCGCGAGCGCGTCGAAGTTGGGCGTCAGGCTCTCGCCCGTATCCGGGTCGAAGAGGTTCGGATCGCCGAGGAGCGCGAACTGGTGTCCGGACCATTGGTCGGCGAGCAAGAACACGAGGTTCGGACGCGCCGGGCCGGTGTACGGACCGTACGTGCGAAGCTGGGGGCAATCCCCGGGCGCGGTCGCGGCGACCAGGGCGAGGGCGAGCATCGCGCACGCCGTTCGAAGCGTCGTTCGGTTGGTCATGGGTTCTCGGCGGTGGTGTTTTCCGTGGTGTCGTCGATCGGTCGCCTCTATCGAGAGTAATCGATCGGACGCGATCGCGCCATCTTCCTCGCGCGCTCGCCGCCGGATCGGCGGACCGTGCTATCCTCTCGCGATGCTGCACGATCTCGAGAGCTTCCGGGCATGGTTCTTCGCGAGCGAGTCGATGCCGACCGGCGTCCTGCGCCCCGCGGCCGTCGCGCCGGGTCCGGACGATGCCTGGCACATCCTGCGCATCGTCGAGGCGACCCCGAAGAGCGCGACCGACATGCTCGTTCTCGGGAGTTCGCGCGCACGCGCCGACGCGGTGATCACCACCGGCAAGATCCTGCGCGAGGAACCCGACGTGACGGTCGCGTTCCCGGATCATGCGCGCGCCGACCTCGAGGCGTTTCGCCGTGACGTACTCGGTGAGAACGCGCGTCCGCTTCCGCTGCCGTTCGTGCTCACGTCGGGGCGAGGTTTCGATCCGGGGCATCGGATGATTCGCGACGCGGGCGGGGCCGTCGTCGTCACCAACGACGACGGCGCACGACGACTCGGCGCACAGGGCCTGCCCGATACCATCACGGTCGTCGCGGTCGACGAGCCGGACATCCGCGAGGCCGTGCGCGTGGCACGCGAGCAGTTCGAGGTCGGAACGATTTCGATCGACGCGGGTCCCACCGCAGCCAATGCACTCCACGACGATCCGTTGCTCGTCGACGAGGTCTTCCTCGCGGTCTACGAAGGGAGCCTCGCACCGGATTTGCTCGGGCCGCCGTTCGTGTCGCGCAGGCACCTCGCGCGGCGGTTCGTGCCCGCGAGCGCGCGCGCCGCCGTCGATGAACCGAGCGGACCGTGGACCTTCCAGCGCTTCGTTCACGCGTAGGTCGCGCTTCAACGTACGGGGGCATCGCGCGCGAGCTTCCCCGACAAGGCGCGGGCCCGACCGACGAGCGGCCGGGCCCGACTTCCCCTTACCAGCCCGTTGAGAAACTCACCACAGCCGGAATGTCGAGCTTCCTCCGCCGCTAGCCGCGACCGAAAGCTCGACGTATTCACCGATACGACTTCGTTTCGGTCGCGACGACCGACGGGAAATCTCACGATTCCAACTCGCGCCCGTTTCTCAACGGGCTGTCACACAGGTTCTGCTCTCTTTGCGTGGTTTCGCGTCAGAAGATGCGTACGACGATGCTCATCGAGTCGGTGACGGCGACCGCGTTGTAGCCGCGGCGGAGTTCCGACGACCAGGGAACGTCGCCGTCTTGTGCGAGGATTCCGAGGGCACCGATTGCAGACTGTCGCGTGGCGTCGTCGTTCGACTCATCGGCGGCGATGCGGCGCAATCCGTCGACGGCGCGGCGGTCGCCGAGCTCCCCGATCACGCGCGTCATCTCGCTTCGGACTTCGTCGGACTTGGTCACACCGAGCGCCGCTACGAGCGGTTCGATGATCGACGGGTCGCCGTGGTACGCGAGTCCTTCGATCGCTTGCGATCGTAGACTCGGCGCCTCGTCGGCCGACTGCGCGACGGCGAGGAGGCGCTGCTTCGAGGCGGCGTCGCCGAGCATGCCGAGTGCGATCGCGGCGTAACCACGGACTTCGAGGTTCGACGTCTCGTCGAAGATCGCACGCAGCGGTTCGATCGCGGCTTGGCGTTCGGCGAGGCCGAGCGCGAGTGCGGCGGCCGCGCGGTCGGAGGCTGCGTCGCCCTTGCTCGCGAGGTCGGCGAGTCGATCGACGATGCGCTTGGCGAACACGGGATGGCGCGCCGCGAACAGACCGCCCGAGAGCGCGTACCAAGCGCGGTCGGCCGGCTGCTTGAAGAAGCCGCTGATCCCGTCTTCGTAGAACGTCGCGAGTCGATCGAGACGCTTCGAACTCTCCCGCCAGTTCTCGTAGTGAGGGTCTTCTTCGGCCCGCGCGAGATCGGCGAGCGCCATGATCGCGTACTGACGCGTGGCGGCGTCCGGATCGCGGTGCGCCGTGACCATGAGCGATTCGACGAGTCGGTCGTCGAGGCCATCGCCTGACAAGCCGATCGCGATGGCGCTCGATTGACGCACTTCGCGCGGTCCGCGGAAGCGCTCGACGATCTTCAGAAGATCCGCGTGCGACGAGGGGTCGCCAAGGCGCGCGAGCGCGATCGGGATCGGCGCGAGAACGCGGGCGTTCCACTTGCCGTCGTGAAGCGCGGCCGTGAGACGCGCGACGATCGGATCGCGAAGCGTCGCGTCGCGAGCGATCAATCCCAGCGCGTTCACGCACGACGCGGCGACGTCGATGCTCGACTTGGCTTCGCGCTCGAGCGTCAGCAGGAGTGCGTCGCGCGCGGCTTCCCCGCCGATGCGTCCGAGCGCGATGGCCGCGAACGAGCGCGTGCGGTCGTCGACGTGCGATCCGGTGCGCAGCAGCTTACGCCCCTTCGCGCTGTCGCCGAGGATCTCGCGAAGCGGTGCAACGGCGCTCTCGTGCGGGAGCACGCCGAGGGTCAAGATCGCGAACTCTTCGTAGCGGGCGTCCGGTCGTGCGACATACGCGAGCACGCGACGCACGAGCTCGGGCGCGAGGCTCGGATCCGCGGATCGAGCGAGTGCCATGAGGCCGGTCGACGCGAACGCGGCGTCCCCCTCGGCAATCGACTCGAACAGCGGAATGAGTTCCTCGTCCAGCAGCTCGGCGGTGGGTCGGCCGGTGTCGGCGGGCTCGGTGTCGCGCTCGGTGCTCATGGACGGCGTCGTGCGCGCACGTCGTTCGTGATAGGCGGATCGACCGTTCGTGTAGGCGTCGCGGTTCAGCAACCACCACGCTTGCCACTCGAGGCCGAGAGCGGCGATCTTCTTGCCGCGTCGCGTCGTTCCTCCCGTTCGCGGGGTCGATGTCGCGTCGGCACCTGCCGCACGCGCCGGCGCGGTCGCGATCCCATCCGGACGGCGTGGCTGAAGGTTCTCGGGCGCCGGAGTCGATTCCACGGGAGCCTCGCCCGGAATCCGTCCCGGCGGGCCGATCGTGCCGGGCGCCTGGATGAAGGCCACTTCTTCGGGCGTGAACCCGTGACGGGCGAGCCAGCTCTCGAGCTTGCGGTCGTACGGAAGCTGCGAGATGTAGGCGTTGTTGAACTGCTCGGCGAGTTCGAGCACGAGGTCGGGCTCGCCGGATCGGTCGATGAGGTGCGCGAGCGCGCAACGCGTTCCCGTATGGTCGATGAAGTACGGCACGTCGCGGCTTGGCCAATCGACGTTCTGCGTGAACACGCCGCGTTCGCGATAGCGCGCGAGCCATTCGAGAGCCCGCGTCCGCGCGGTGCGTTGCGCCTCGTCGAGGTGCGAGACGTCGCGTGCGCCGAGCTCCTCGATCACGAGCGCGAGGTGACGCTGCTTGGCCTCGATCGCTTCGCTCATGGAGGGAGACGGCTCGGGGGCGACCTGTTCGCTCGCGGTCGCATCGCGAAGCATGAACAGGAGGATCACCAGAGTCATTCCTGAGAAGACCGTTCGATTCGGTTGCATTGCGATCACTCCTTTTCGACGCGTGGCGACGTCCGTGACGAGGGTGTCGTCGGACGACGCGCTTCCAGAATGCCTCGCTCTTCCCGGGACTCCTTCTCGAAAGTCCCTGCCGGCGGGCCAGGAGCGCAAGCGATGTGCCACGAAGGAGGTGACATTCGTCGATTCGTCAGGAGATGCAGCAGGAAGGCACGAAACGGGGATTTGGAGGACCTATGCGGGATTCCGCTCGGGGCCGTCGGCACCGGCCCGTGCGCCGCATCGCGTCACGGATTCGTAACCGTGGCCGCGCGGGTGACGCTTCTCGGCGCTACGTCGCGAGCCGCGCGCGGACCGCGTCGAAGACGGTCTCGACGTCGAGCGCTTCCATGCAGCGCGGCGAGTCGTAGAGCGGGCACGTGCGCTTCCAGCAGCCGACGCATTCGAGCGACGATTGCAACGCGATGCCGTGGGTGCCGGGAGGGGCGTTCCGCCACGCGTCGGTCGGGCCGAACAGCCAAACGACGGGCGTCCCCGCGAAGTGCGCAAGATGCACGGGGCCCGTGTCGGAGCCGACGACGACCGCGGCGCGCGCGCAGGCGGCTGCGTGTTCGAGGATCGACAAGTCGTCGAAGAGCGCCGCCGCGCCGCCGAGGCCGTCGACGATCGCGGCACCGAGTTCCCGTTCGTCGCCGAATGCGGTGACTGCGATGTCGAGGCCGAGCTCGGTCTGCAGACGACGCGCGAGCGCGACGTACCGGTCGACGGGCCATCGCTTCGTCGTCCAACGCGCGCCGGGATTCAACAT
>JAUIME010000340.1 GCA_030433195.1 bacterium | reverse complement strand
TCGTCGCTCTCTCGGAGGTTCGAGCTCCCGAGCCCACCGGACCCGTCGACGAACTTCACGATGCGATTCGGAATCTGCGTGGCCCCTCCACGCACGATCACCGTGGCGACGCAACCCAAGACGAATCCCGCAACACAGATCGATACCAGCGATCGAACCACTCTCCTCGTGCACCCCTCTTTCAGGCGAACCGGCATCCGGACACGACTCGACTCGCTGCGCGAGCGCGGCCTCGCGCCCGATCAAGAATCGAGCAACCATCCGCGAAGACGATGATTCGTCCCGAACCAGGACACACAATCTCGAAATCCCGCAGGTGCGCCGTGAGACGAAGCCCCCGTGGGCGCTCCGCGACGCCGTCTGCTACCATCGAGCCTCGCACGATCCGCCGCACGGGGCCCGGGAGGCTGGAAATGCCACGCTACGCGCACGTCATCTGGGATTGGAACGGCACGATCTTCGACGATGCCGAGCGATGCGTCGAGATCGCCAACGGCATGCTCTCCCGCCGGGAGCTACCCGTTCTTTCGCTCGACCAATACCGGGAGACGTTCCGCTTCCCGATCCGCGACTACTACCTTCGGATCGGATTCGACCTGGCCGCCGAGCCGGTCGAGGATCTGTGCATCGAATTCATCACGGCGTACGAGCAAATCCTGCACGAGTGCCGGCTCCAGGACGGTGCCCTCGCAATGCTCGAGCACGTGAAGGCGAGCGGCCAACCTCAGTCGATCTTGTCGGCCTACGAGAAGAGGCGGCTGGCAGAGATCATCACGCGCCACGAGCTCGACGAGTTCTTCGAGCAGGTCATCGGGATCGACGACATCGCCGGTACCTCGAAGATCGATCACGGCAAACGGCTCGTCGCGTCGATCGACGCGGCGCCGAGCGACGTCGTACTCGTCGGCGACACGCTCCACGATGCCGACGTCGCACGGGAACTCGGAATCGAATGCGTACTCGTCGCCCACGGGCATCAATCGGAAGGCCTTCTCCGATCGAGCGGCTTTCCGACGCTCTCGTCGTTCGACGCGCTACGACGGGAGTTGTGACGCGCACCGAGCGAACAATGCGCGCTCAGCTCCCCCCACACCCCCCGCCGCCGCAGCCCCCTCCTCCGCATCCGCCCGAATCGCCCCCGCCGCTGTCTCCCATCGAACATCCCCCGAGGAAGTGGCAGCCACCGCTATCGTGCCCGCGCCCACTTCTTTTCGCACCAACACACTCAGGCCGATGAGGGCGAGCCCGAGCAGGACCAAGAGGGAGATTTCCCCGGACGAGCATGCCGGCACGGCCAAGAGCACGGCAAGCGCCACGACGAGTGACATCGCGCGGCGCGGAATGGTCACGTATCGATCGCGATCGACCTTCACGATGCGCGAGATCGGTCGGAAACGTTGCTCGGAAGGTGGCCAGAATCGGGGATCGGGAGCTTCGCCGAAGCGACGCTCGTAACGGATTCGCGTCGTCTCGTACGCGTCGAGGAACTTCGCGTCCTCGGCCGCCCCACCCACCGTGGGATCGTGGTGGATCTCTCGACCGATCGCATCGCGACAGAGATCGCGCCAGTAGGATCGCGTGTAGCACAGGTGCAGGTGCCACACCTCGTCGACCACGTCCGAAGGCGTGACCAACCGGCCGCTCTCGTAACAGAGCACGAGGAACCGCTTGTACTCCTCGAACGCTCGTTCGGCGAAGCCCCGGCTCCAGCCGTTCTCGATCGCGAGCCGCCTTACGAACGACAGATCGCTGCAGCCGTCGTCGACTCGAAACGCGAGGATTCTCTCGGACACGTCGGTGTGGACCATCGATTCGTTCTCCCTGAGCGAGACTCTCGGCATCCTAACGGATCGCGCCGGCTCGCCGTACGGTCCTGCGAGCCGCTGCGGCCTTGCGCTTCTCCCTCCCGACTCGTTACAGTGGGATCCGTGCTGGCGTATCCTCTGTGCTCGCTTGAGCCTGCCTCGATCCGACCACCCGAGGATCCGCTGCGTTTCCTACGATACGAGCGCTCGAATCCGTGCCCCTCGTCGGAGGAGAATCATCGTTTGGCGTCGTACCGGCCCCCGGAGCGCGCTCACTACAACTCGCCTCAATCGAGGAGTCGCTCGTGAAGTTCGTCGTCGTTCCGGTCCTTCTGATCCTGTCCAGTGTCATGATGGCGTTGGCTTGGTTGGGACATCTTCGATTCGAGGACAGTTGGTCGTTCTGGCTCGCGCTCGGAGTCAGTTGGGCGCTGGTTCTTCCGGAGTACGCCCTCAATACGGCCGCGACGCGCTGGGGTTACGGTGTGTTCAGCGGTGCCCAGATGGCTTCCATCCACTTGTCTTCGGGGGTCGTTTGCGTTGCCTTGGTGTCGCACTTCGTGCTCGACGAAGTCATCACCGGCCGCCAGTTTCTCGGCCTCGGCCTCATGCTCGTCTCCATCTCGTTGATCCTGAGCAAGCGCCCCGACCCCGAAGAATCCGAGGCGCGATCCGCGACATGGCACGGCGAGGAAGTCGCATGAGCACGGCCATCGGGGTTCCGCTCCTGTTGTTGCTGTCGAGCGTCGTGATGGCGCTCGCGTGGTTGGGTCATCTTCGATTCATGCACTGGCGGTTCGGAGTCGCGCTCGGTGCGAGCTGGTTCCTCGTGCTGCCGGAGTACTTCCTCAACGTGTTCGCGACGCGTTGGGGGCACGGCGTGTACACCGGTGCGCAGATGGCTTCCCTCAATCTTTCGTCGGGTGTCATCTGTGTCGCGCTCGTTTCGCACTTCGTGCTCGGCGAAGAGCTCGCGCGCCGCCAGCTTCTCGGTTTCGGACTCATGATCGTCTCGATCGGGCTCATCGTGCTGTAGCGACTCGAACCACCCACCCTAGAGGTCACGAAGCAGACATGACGCACAAACCTCCGACATTCGAAACGGACGTGGTGATCTTGGGGTCGGGTCTCGCGGGATCGATCACCGCGCTCTGCTTGGTACGGCAAGGGCTGCGGGTCCTGATCATCGATCAGGGAACCCACCCGCGCTTCGCGCTCGGCGAATCGACGACGACGCCCTCGTCGCTGTGGCTCAAGGTCATCGCCGAACGATACGACGCGCCCGAGCTCCACAACATCACGTCGGCCGAGGGAATCCGCCGCCACGTCGCGCCGACGTCGGGCGTCAAGAGCAACTTCGGGTTCCTCTACCACGAGAAGGGCTCCGAGACCATGGCGCGCGCGTGGCAAGCCGCCATTCCGCAGGCCGAGTTCTCGGAGGCCGATCTCGGGCCGCCGCAGTCCAGCGAGATGCACTACTTCCGGCAAGACATCGACGCGTACCTGTGGTCGACGGCGCTCGGCGCGGGCGCGGTCGGACGCGCCGGATGCCGCGTGACCGAAGTCTCGTTCCACGACGAGGGAGCCACGCTCGAGACCGCGGCCGGCGAAACGATTCACTGCAAGTTCGTCATCGATGCGAGCGGTTACCGATCGGTCGTGGCCAGCAGCCTCTCCCTGCGCGACGACCCGCCGAAGATGCGGACGAACTCCCGCGCGATGTTCACGCACATGGTCGGCGTGACTCCCTACGAGAACGTCGACGACGGACCCAAGCCACTCGCACCTTGGAGCCAAGGGACGCTCCACCACTTCTTCGACGGCGGTTGGATGTGGGTGATCCCCTTCGGCAACTTCAAAGGCTCGCAGAACAAGCTCTGCAGCGTCGGACTCTCCTTCGACAACAAGCGCTTCCCGAGAGATCCGCAGGTCAGCGCCGAAGACGCCTGGTCTCGCTTCCTCGACGAGTACCCGTCCATCCGGCGTCAGTTCGCGAACGCCGTACCCGTGAGGCCTTGGATCAACACCGATCGCCTGCAGTACTCGAGCAGCCGGTGCGTCGGAGACCGGTTCTGGCTGACGTCCCACGCGGCGGGCGCCGTCGATGCGCTCTACTCGATGGGGAACATCAACATCTTCCAGTCGATCGCGACCGGAGTCCGGCTCGTCGTCGAGGCCTTCCGAAACGACACGTTCACCGAGCAGCACTTCCAACCGGTGCAGCGCCTCACGGACAACTTGCTCCGCTTCCACGACCGGATCGTGTACGGCAGCTACATGGGCTTCCGGTCGCCCGCCCTTCTCGAGCTATGGTTCACGCTCTGGGGATTGACGGACAGCGCGCGCGTTCGTGAGGTGCTCAAGCCCATCGTGCGCTACGCTCGAACCGATCGATTGGAGGAGCTGTGCTCGTTCGACGAACGCCCCGAGGACGTACTGACGGGCTTCGGCCAGTCGACCGGAATCCTGCCCGCGGAGGAAGCGCTCGATCGCCTCGACGAGTTCTGCGACATCATGCACGAGCTCGAAGAAGGGAGAGCCTCGATCGACGAAACCGTGACGAAGTTGCGCGCCGCCATGGAAGAGGACGACCGCTTCGACATGCGAGTCGACGCCATCGTGACCGGGCTCGGTCAAGGCCCTTGGCTGTTCGAACCGTTGCGGCGTCACGGTGTGAAAGCCTACAGCACGGCCTTCCTGACACCCGACGAAGTCCTCACGCTCGGCGTCTCGAATGCCGAGACGGCCGAACCTCGAGATCACGCCAAAGAAATCTGGAACAAGTGGCAGGAAGAGCGCAAGGTCTTCCAGAAGCAGGCGGACGATCTGCGGCAGGACCGAGACAACTGGCGCGAACGCGCGACCGATGCCGAAGCACGCATGACCCGAAGCTTGTCGGGGCGGGTGAAGCGACGACTGCGGAATCTGGGACGGCACGAATCGCCCGATGCGGAGGTCTGATCCGCGAGCCGAGCGTGCACCCGGATGCGTGCGCGCCTGAGCGCTCGTGACACACTCGTTACGAACCGGACGACTCGGATGCGATACGATCGGAGGACGTCTCGTCCGTCGGCGCGAGGACGAGAGAACCGAATCCTCGAGGCGAGTCCCCGGGCACATCATGCGAAACCCCTCCATGCTTCTTCTCGTCGCGCTGCTCGCAGGTTCCTGTCAAGCCACTCCCGGAACCGGCACGGTCGCCGCCGAGATCGACCCGCGTATCTGGATCATCCATCAAGATCGTCGCGGCGACTATTGGTTCGGCAGCAACGGCAGCGGCGTCTACCGCTACGACGGCAAGCGCGTCGTTCGGTACACGAGCGCCGACGGACTCGGCGGCGATCAGATCCGCGACATCGAAGAAGACGCGAACGGCAACCTTTTCATCTCCGCCGACGAGGCCGTCACGAAGTTCGACGGAACCGAGTTCACGACCCTCGAGCTCGTCGAGGCGCCCGCCGACGGATCCGCGTGGGTGCTCGATCCTGACGATGTTTGGATCGTTTGCGGTCCCGGGCGCCGTGGGCCCTGTCGCTACGACGGCGAGCACCTCTATTCCATGAAGCTCACGGCGAGTCCGGTCGCGGATGCGGGGTCCGACACGCCCGGCAGGCGCTTCACCGAAAGCGGCGTCTACAGCATCCACCGGGATCGGCAAGGGCACCTGTGGTTCGGCACGGCCGGCGTGGGCCTTTGCCGCTTCGACGGCAACGACCTCGCATGGATGTACGAAGAGCGCCTTACCACGACCCCCGAGGGCGGCGCGTTCGGGATCCGCTGCGTCTACCAGGACGACGCGGGCGACTACTGGATCTGCAACACGCGCCAGCGGTTCGACATTGCAGCCGAGGCCGCTACGCGTGACGGCCACCGTACCCTTCAGTATGAAAAGAAGCCGGGCCTATCCGAATCGCAGGCCGACGACGATGCCCACTTCGCCTACTTCTCGTCCATGACCGAAGATCGCGCCGGAGCCCTGTGGCTGGTCAGCGGGACCGAAGGAGCGT
This sequence comes from bacterium, assembly GCA_030433195.1. Lineage (GTDB taxonomy): Bacteria > Planctomycetota > JACOTG01 > JACOTG01 > JAUIME01 > JAUIME01. The sequence goes on along the minus strand of JAUIME010000340.1, from coordinate 314 downwards.
GGAGGTACGACGGCGACACGGTCACCAAGTTCCCCATCGGCGTCGATGCCTACGCGATGACGATCTACTGCGACCGCGACGGCACCCTTTGGGTCGGAACGCTCGAGCAAGGGATCTTCACGTTCGACGGCACGGGTGACGCCTTCTCGGCGTTCCGCCCGGCGGCGACCGAACGCTGATCCGCGGCACATCCCGAAGGACTCGTCTCGCCCGAACCCTCGTGCAGCGGTTCCGCCCGTCGACCCACCAACCCGCTGAAAACGCGGAGCCGCGCTGCTGCTACAATCGCGGTCATGCGCCTACCCATCAGAATC
>JAUIME010000339.1 GCA_030433195.1 bacterium | reverse complement strand
GTGATCTCTTCGTTGCGCGGACGCTGTGTCCCCTCGAAGTGGATGCGTCCGTCGGCGAGGTGGACCTGCACGCCGTGGCGCTGGTTCACTTCCCAATCGCGCTTGATCTGCAAGCGGTTGAAGCCGTCGGTCCACCGCGCCTTCGAACGGTTGTCCTCGATCTCGGCGCGGTACAGGCGTGCGTACGTCGCGAGTGGATGATCCGGCGTCTCCGCGAGCAGTTCCGCGGCGCGATCGAGCGCACCGATCGACGTGTAGACGCCCTCGCCTCCGTCACGGTAGTCGAGGTAGGCCTTCACGACCATCGCGACCGGCAGTTCGTCTTGCCGGGAGAGCGCCGCGTCGGCCGATGCACGTGCGGCGTCGTAGTCACGCTCGGCGAGACAAGCGACCGCGAGCAGCGCGTGCGCGCCCGGCGAGTCGGGACGTCGACGCACGAGTTCTTCGAGATACAGCCGCGCGTCCTTCGGGCTCTCGGCGAGCAACAGAGTGCGGCCGAGTTCCCCGAGGATTTCGGTGACATCGGGCGCCATCTCGTACGCGGTACGGAACGACGCGAGCGCCGAGTCGACGTCCCCCGTCGTGAGATAGAAACGTCCGAGCAGATAGTGGACATAGGGAACGTCGGGGCGTTCGCGGACGGCGGCGTCGAGCGCGTCGAACGCGGCCTCGCGACGCCCGGTCGTCAGGTTCGCGAATCCGAGCACGACATGCGGCCAGAAGCGATCGACCGAATCGAGTTCGCGTGCCGCCTCGAGCGCCGATCGCGCCTCGAAGAAGTTGCCCGCTCTCGTCTCGATGAGACCGCGCACGAGCTCGACGCGGCGTCGTTCGCCGTCGTCTTTCGGATCGAGGCCGAGCAGCGCACTGCGCGCGGGCTCGAAGCGTCCGACCGAAGCGAGCAGCTTCGCGTGCAGCAGGCGCAGTCCGAGGTCGAACTCGCCCGCGTCGCGCAGCCCCCGCTCGACCGTCTCGATCGCGTCGTCCGTCCGCCCCGCGAGCCAGCGCGCCTTGGCCTCGCCGATGAACGCTCGCGACAAGACGCCAGGATCGGACGTCGCCGCACGCTCGGCGCGACGGAACGCTTCGTAAGCGCCGTCGGCGTCACCGCGCGCGTGGCGCAGATCGCCGAGGACGAGCCACGCGGGCGCGAACGAAGGGTCGAGCTCGACACAGCGCGCCAACGCGGCCTCGGCGCCCGCCTCGACGCCGAACCGCTCGAGCAACGCCCCGCGCTCGTACTCGAGGCGCGCGTCCTCGATGCCGCGCTCGACCAGCCCTTCGAGGTGATCGGCGAGTTCGTTCCAACGATAGTCCTTGCGGTAGACCGACACGAGACCGAACGCGGCGTCGCGGTTGAACGCGAGGTCTTGCTCGAGCGCCGCGGAATAGTGCTCGATCGCCTTGTCCCAAGCCTGCTGCTCTTCGCACCAGCGCGCGAGCGCGAGACGGCCCGGCACGTCGCCCTTGAGCTTGCGCTCGCGCAGCGCGATCTCGTTCTCGAGCGTCGACGCGAGCTGAATCGACTCGACCTGATCGGCCCGGTATGCGGTGGTGCCGATCGGCCGCCCGTTCTGTTCGTTCACGAGCGCGAAGCGCAGCTCCGTCCCCGCGACCGGCGCGTACCTCCCCGCCTCGACCGTCTCCTCGCCGAGCAACGCGAGCGGGTCCTCGGAGAGCAGCCGCCCGTACTCGACCTGGCCGCGCACGACCAGTCGATCCCACGAATCGAGCGGCGGCACGTCGTCCGCCGCGGCGGCAGCCTCGGCCTCTTCGGCGGCTTCGGCCGCGGCCGCGATCGCCTGATCGCTGACCGATGCCTCATCGCCGATCGTGCGTCCCGTGACGCGGGTGTACAGGTCGCGCAGCGGCTCGGCCGCGTTCTCGAGCGCGCGATCGAGATCCGAACCCGCGACCTCGAACAACCGCGCCATGTGGTCGATCGACTCCGGAACCTCACCGAAGTCGACGGTGTCGAGACCGTCGACCGCGCTGCGGATCGCGTCGATGCGTCCGAACGGATCGATCGAGGGATCGGCCTCGACGCGCTCGGCGAGCGCTTCGTCTTCGAACGCGCGCTCCACGTCGTCGAGGAACAGGTCGAGATCGTCGACTTCCATCGTACGGCCGTTCGCCAGCGAATCGGGCACGGATTGCGCGACGAGGTGCCAGCCGTCCGAAGGCGGGGTCACCCCGAGCGTCGGCGCGACGATCGGCCGCGGCGGCAGCGGCGGTAGCTCCATCTCGACGGGCGGCAGGTCCACGACCTCTTTCGGGATCGCGAACACGTCGCGCCGATCGTACGACCAAATCGACTCGTCACGATCCGTCACGCGAACGTCGGGGAGCTTCCACTCGACCTCTTCGATCCCCTTCGACCGGATCCGGCCCGCGGACGTGTCGTCCATCGACCGAAACTTCGAGAACAGCAGCAGCGCCACGAGCAGCAGCACTGCGGTGAAGACGGCTTGTTCCTTGTTGAGCTGCGGCATTCCGGACCTTCCCTATCGCTTGTTGCGTTGTCTGTCGTCGGCGCTCGCGAGAGTCGCGGGAGCGTCCGGATCGGTCTCGAGAGCGACGACCTCGATCGTCGCGCGCACGAGCCCCTCGGCTTTCGGATCGAGCTCGATCCGACACGCCGTCACGCCGAGGAACGTGTCGCCGGTCTGGAGCGCCTCGACGAGCCCGAAGATCGAGTCGGCGGATCCCGTCATCTCGTACTCGACGCGTGTGCGTTCGAGGTACGCCTGCGATGCGAGGAATCCGCGACGGCCCTCCTCGAGCATGCGCACGAACGGGATCGCGACGACGCCGTTGTCCATCGCCGCGCCGAGCACGCGCTGGATCTGATCGAGGGCCTTCAGGTGTCGCTCGACGTCGACGCGGTCCTGAGGCGTGGTGTCGGGCATGCCGATCGAAGGATCGACGTCGACGTCTTCGATGCTCGATCGCTGCAGGATCGCGTCGCGTACTTCGCGGTAGCGGTCGTTGTACACGAGGTCGAAGTCGGCCCCGGGTTCGAGTCGGAAGCGCGGATCGATCTCGTACGCGACCCGCGCCTCGATCTCGGCGAGCCGAGCGTCGGCCGCCTCCCCGTTGTTGCGCGCGTCGCGCAAGTCGCCGCTATCGGGCGATACGCCCTTGCGCAGCTTCGACTCGAGTCGCGACGCCGAAGCGTCGAGACGATTCGCGGGCGATACGTACATCGAGTTCACGATGCGCGTGCCGATGAAGAACACCACCAACGCCGCGCCGACCGCGACGATGAACTTCTTGTGCTCTTCCCAAATCTCACCGATGTCCATGGAGCGCTCCTCGCGCGTCGGTTTCCGTTCGTTCGATCACTCGTCGTCGCCCTCGGACGATTCGTCGTCCGCGGGCTCCGCGTAGAAGTCGATCACGATCTCGAAGGAGCTTTCGCGGCGGTTGAACGAGCTCGTCGCGCGCGCGCCGTACTGCTCCTCCACGTCCTTCTTGAGCGCTGCCGCGAAACGGTTCGCGACGCGGCTCACGTCTTCGTCGGTTTCGATCCCGGCACCTTCGACGACGACGACCGGGGGCAGCGAGTCCGACCGCCGCTTGTTCTGATCGCGCAGCTCGATCGTGCGGATCCACAAGCCGTCGAAGCCCTGACTCCCGTCCGTGTCGTCGTCGAGTTGGCGCTGCACGGCTTCGACGGTCTTCGCGAGCGCGAAGCCCGGCCGTACCTGCTGCTGCAGCAAGGCGAGCCGCGCGAGCTTCTCTTCGTTCTCCGCGACGATCGATTCGTAACGGGATTCGTCGCGCCGCCGCGACGCCTCCTGCCTCGACAGATCTTCGTGGCGCGCTTCGGCCGCGCTCAGGCTCTTCATGCCGAGCATCGCAGAAACGACGAGATATCCGACCGCGAGAACGCCCGCCCCGACGAGGAATGCCGTGCGTTCCTTGAGCACCTTCTGCTTGCGAAGCCGCGCGGGCAGCACCTGCACCGAGAAGAATCGATCGTCGGCCGCCATGAGCGCGAGACCGAGCGGCACGGCGAACATCTGCGGACGCTTGCGAAGCTCGGCTTCGTCGTCGGGATCGAGCTGCGAAGTATCGAGCCGGTCCATCGGGTCGAAAAGCTCGACCGCGATCGAGAGTCCCTCCGAGAGCGCCTTCGGCAGCCCCGGCAGCATCGAACCCCCGCCCGACAAGATGACGCGATCGACCTTGAGATCTTGGCGCTTCCACTGCACCTTGCAGAAGCTGATCGACGACTGCACGAGGCCGACCAGCTGCCCGACCACCCCCTGCAGCACGCGCGCGGTCTTCTCGGTCAGGCCGTCGGCGAACTTCGTTTCGCCGCGCGTCGGAACCATGCCCTTCGCGCGCTTGAGTTCCTCGGCCTTCGGAACGTCGAGCCCGAACTGCGACGCGAGCGCATCGGTGAACGTCCGCCCGCCGAAGTTGAGGTTTCGGGCGAACTGGATGTCACCGTCGACCTGGATCGCGAGGTCGGCGTTCTCTTCGCCGATGTCGAGATGCAGCGTGGTTTCGCCGGACTGAAAGCTCCCGAATCGCAAGAAAGCGTTCGTGGCCGCGAGCATGTTCGGCGTCGCGTAACGGACGGGGCCGTACGCGAGCGCGGCGTCGATACTCGGCGCGAGCGAGCTCTCCTTGGCCATCGCGATGATCGCCATCTGCTCGGATCCGTCGCCGACTTCGCCCGGGAGGATGTTGTAGTCGGCGGACACGTCGCCGTCGATCTTGTCCGCGATCTCGTCGACCTCGAAGTCCATGAGGACCTTCAGTCGATGGACCGGCAGCGGCGGCACCTGCGAGTATCGCAGCATGAGGTCGCGCCCCGTCAAGCCGAGCACGACCGGCGCCTTCTTCGGCATCGCCGCGAGCACTTCGCCGACGGCATCCTCGACGGAGTCGCGCGCCGCGCCGTCCTTGCCGATCGGGCGCTCGTGCACCGCGAGCGCGAGCAACTGGAACTGCCCGCCCTTGTCGCGCCCGAATGCGGCTTTCGCGTTGCGCTGGCCTACGTCGAGGCCGATTCCTGTTCCTGCCATGGTGAGTCCCGTCTCGCTTTCCGCCGGCTCGCGCCGGCTCGGACTATTCGATCGTGCGGAGCAGCTCGCTGGCTCGGCTCGACGCTTCGGTCTGTCGGTATTGCTGGACGACGGCGCGTAGGATCACGCGGGCGAGGGACCGCTGCTCGCCCTTCGCGAGATCTTCGCCCTTGGCGAGCGCCACGCGAGCTCGCGCGACACGCGCTTCTTGGACGATCGCTTCGGCGCTCGCGCGCGCTGCCTTCGCGATCTCGTCGGCTTCCTCGCCGTACCGCGTCGAATCGTAACGCGCGGCGAGACGCTTCGCTTCCTGCTCGAGCGCGCGATACCGCGGCTCGGCCGCGAAGAAGTCGGCCTCGTCCCTCTGCGCGCGCAACTCGACGATCTCGTCATCGGCGACCGCTCGCGTCTCTCGAAGCGCGCGCTGCGCGTCGTCGAGGATCTCGGGATTGTACGGGTACTCGCGGACGATCCGTTCGAGCAACGAGATCGTACGCCCGAGTTCTTCGGATCGGCGCGCGCTCTCGGCGTCGATCCAGAGCCGTTGCGCGGTCTTGCGCTCTTCATCGAACGTCGTCTGCAGTCGCACGGTGAACGGACCGTCGTTCGCTCCCTCGGCCGGCTTCGCCGTGCAGACCACGCGACCGTCGCGCGTGTGCACGGCGACGGCCATCGCGGGCTCGAAGCGAACGAGAAGCTGACTGTCGTCCCCGAGGAGCAGCGACTCCGCCGTCTCGTCGTCGAAGTCGCGGAAGTAGCGGTTCCACGAGTCGCCGTCGACGGTCGTGATGCCGCCGCCCGCGAGCGACGGATCGAGCACGAAGCGCACGCCCGCCGGCTCCGACACCGAATAGCGCACTTCGAAGCCCGACTCGGAGGTCGACGCCTCGATCTCGGCGCGCCCCGTCTCGGTTCCGTCCGGGAGCAGCACGGTTCCCGAGCGGCCATGCGACGACGACGCGTCGCCCGACGGCACGAAGAACACGCTTTGCGGCCACTCGCCTCCTTCGCGGAAGCGCACGAGCTGTAGCTCGCGCACCAGCCGCCGCTCTCCGCGCAGCAGATCGAACGCCCCCTTCGCGCTCGCGCTCAACCCGTAGCCG
>JAUIME010000338.1 GCA_030433195.1 bacterium | reverse complement strand
GCCGAACGCGCGATCCGCCCACCCGCCTTGCCCGCGACCGTAGGGCTCCTGTCGGGACGCGGATCGTTCGAGACGCGCGTCGCCTCGCTCTTGCAGGAGGATCGTGACATGACCACGACCTTGCATCCGCTCGGCCGCTTCGCCCTCTTCGGCGCGGCCGCGTTCGCCTTCTTCACCCTCGCGAGCCTCGACCTTTCGCACGCACGAACCCTGTCTTCGAACGACGCCGAGCCGCCCGCCAGGGTCGCCGACGGCGGACCGATCGAGCCTGCCGTCGTCGCCGACTCGTTCGCTTCCGAGCCCGGCGAACCGGACGGAATCCTCCGCGGGGAAATCGTCGACGCGCCCGAACCCGCCGAACCGAGTGCGCCGCCGATCCAGCTTCCGACGCGCACCGACTTCCCACCGACCGAGCGCCCCGTCGACGCACGCATCGAAGCCGCCGTCGACAACGCGATCGCGTGGCTCGTCGAGAACCAACGCGAAGACGGCTCGTGGAGGGAACGTGATTCGTACTTCGGCGGCGACATCGGAACCACGGCGCTCGCAGCACGAGCGCTACTGCACGCGAGTCCCAAGAACCGAGAGCTCGCGATCGCCGCGAACACCGCGGTCTCGCGTGCGGTGACTTGGCTCCTCGAAAAGCAGCGCGATCCCGCGAGCGGCAACGACGTCTTCTTCGGAACCGGCCGCGAGCCGACGTTCTTCTACGGGCAAGCTCTCGCGACGTTGCTCCTCGCCAACGCGTACTGCATCACGAACGACGAGACGATTCACGGGCCGCTCGAGCGAGCGGTGAAAGGAACCCTCGCCGCGCAGAATCCCTACAAGGGTTGGCGCTACGGGGTCCGCATGGGGGACAACGACACGTCGGCGACAGGCCAGGCTCTCGTCGCGCTCGACGCGGCGCGCCGCGCGGGGATCGAGGTGCGGCAAGACCGAGTACTCTTCGGGCTCTCCTGGTTCGACGACGTCACCGAATCGAGCGACGGTCTCGCCGGATTCACGGGGCGCGGCTACTACGACACGAGCTTCCCGGGACGCAACGACGCGTACGCCGAGCATCCGACGATGACCGCGATCGCTTCGTTCGCACGTGATCTGCACGATCGCGCGAAGTATCGGCAAGCCATCGGTATCGCGCTGTCGCACCTTCTCGCCGATCTGCCTCGCGACGAGGGCGCGCCGCCGAGCGACGAGGAAATCGCGGCCCCCATCGATCCGATCGATCCGTCCGAGGCCGACTTCGAAGACCCGGCGCGCCCGCCTCGTCCGACGAAGGGGCTCACGCGCGACTACTACTACTGGCATTGGGGCACCATGGCCATGTACCGCGCGAACGGACCGAACGGAGATGCCTGGCAATCGTGGTCGACGCCGGCGTTCGAGACGATCCTCGCGCTGCAGCTCCGCGACGGCGCCGAGCGCGGATCGTGGCCGGCCGAGGCGCGATGGGCCGTCGCCGCCGGGCCGGTCTACGCCACGGCGATCAACCTGCTCACGCTTCGCACCCCAGCGATCGTGCCGCTGCCACGCTGACGTGCATCGCGGGCGGCGGCTCGACCCGTCGCCCGCGCCTTCCTTTGACGACTTCCGAGCCGTCGACTATCCTCCTCGCATGCCTTTCCCGTGGCCCTCTGCGATCGGTGCTGTCGTGGCGCTCGTGTGCTTCGTGTTCGCGGCGCGCGCGATGCAACGTCGACGCCTTCTCGACGCGGTCCCCACCTCGAAGGTGCGCGGGATCTTCCTCGGTCTCACCGAGGCCAAGGCGAAGGCCCATCGCGAGCGGCCGCTCGTCGGCTACCTGTCGAACGCCGAATCCGTCTGGTACTCGTACGAAGTCAACGAGAAGTGGAGCCGGACCGTCACCGAGACGACGACCGACTCCCAAGGCAACACCCAAACGCGGACGCGGACCGAGTCGGGGTGGACGTCCGTGGCGGCCGAAACGGTCGCCCCGGCATTCGAGCTCGTCGACGAAACCGGATCGATCCGCCTCGTTCCGGACCGCGCCAAGATCGAGCCTGCGACCGTGTTCTCCGAAACGTGCAGCCCGACGGATCCGCTCTACTACGAGAAGGGGCCGCGCCGCGCGGTCATGAACTCCGATCACATCCGCAGCTTCGTCGAGAAGGCGATCCCTCTCGGCGCGAAGCTCTACGTCCTCGGCACCGCGCGGCTGCGCAAAGACGGCCTCACGCCCGAGATCGCGTGGCAGAAGCCCGACAAGACGCTCCTCGTGAGCATTCGCACCGAAGAGAAGATCCAGCGCGGTCTCGGCATCCAGTTCGGGATCCTCTTCGTGCTCGGCGCCATCGTCACGGCGTTCTCGGGCGCGTTCCTCACGGGCTCGCTCGACCACGAACCCGACTTCCTCACGTTCCTCCTGAACGAAGCCCCGTCGATGGCGATCGCGGTCGGCGCGTACTTCCTCGCGATGGCGGTTTGGCATTCGATCCAGATCTACAACGGGATCGTGCACCTTCGGCAACGCGTGCGAAACTCGCTGTCGCAGATCGACATCCAACTCCAACGCCGCCACGTGCTGATTCCGCGACTCGTCACGGTCGTGAAGGCGTATGCGAAGCACGAGAGCGAGACGCTCCGCGAGCTCACCGAGCAGCGGGCCGCGGCGGGTGCGTCGGCCGCGTCGCGTAAACCCGACGTCGATGCGACCGAGCGAGACGCGCGCGCCCAGGTCGAGACTTTCGATCGGCTCATCGGCGTCGCCGAGGCCTATCCCGAGCTCCACGCGAACGCGCAGTATCGCGCGTTGCTTCGCAGCATCACGAGCACCGAGAACGGGATCGCGCACGCTCGCGAGTTCTTCAACGACAGCGCGATGATCTACAACCGCCGCATCGAGAGTTTCCCCGACGTCGCGATCGCGAAGCTGACGGGCGCGCGGCGCGCCGACATGCTGCGCTTCGACACGTCGCATCGCGCCGAAGATCTGCTCGCGGGGTTGCGGGACGAGCCGCTCGAACCCGAGCGGAAGCCGTCAGGTCGTGATCAAGATGACGGCGTTGGTGATGCTGACGCCGCGCGGACTCGGTGATCCCGGGTCGACGATCGCACCCTGCAGCGTGATGGTCGTACCCGGCGGAAGATTCGTCGCGTCGCCGTTCGGCAGGTTCAAGAACAACGCCGGTGCGCTCGGCGGATCGGCGATCGGTGTCCCGTCGAGATACATGCTCTCGCCGAGTTTGTGTTCCTTGCCGATCGCGTTCCACACTCCGATCGGCGTCGCACCGGCCGTGAGCAGCACTTGGAAACACACCGCCCCGAGCTGCGACGGCAATACGAAGAGGGACGCGCTGCTCGGTTCCCCCGCATTCGCATGGATGAAGTGCTTGCCATTGCCGCCCTGCGGCGGAAGCGAAATCGTCCCGATGATCGGCCCCGTGGCGTCGGCCATGACCACGCGCTGCGTGTTGCCCGCGTCACCGTTCACGAACAGAACGTTCGCCACCGACCCCGACGTACGATTGACGCCACCCTCACGGCAGTTGCGCACCTCGAGCTCCCACACCGACCCGCCCGACGGCGCGTAGCTCCCGTCGAGAGGCGCGCTCGCGAACATCGAGTCACCATCGAGCACGACCGTGAAACCGAAACGCTGCCCGGCGCCGATCTCGCTGGCACCGAGTCGACTCGGATCGGACCAACCGAGCTCGGTCCGCTCGAACGTGTAGACCGCCCCGGTCGCCGATCCATCCGGTTCCAGGTACGCCCCCACCGCGACGCGGTCGCCATCCATCGACACCGTGTTTCCGTAGTATCCCGTCCCCGTGTGACCGTGCCGGAGCTTCTGCTCGAGCTGCCAGTCGTTCAGGTTGCGCTTGTAGACGTACGCAGCCCCGATGTTGATCTGCGACCCGTCGTCACCGAGCAAGGCCCCACCCACGATGCGATCGCCTTCGATGTCGACCGAAACCCCGAACTGATCCGCCTCGCGCAGATCCGCCGGACCGATCTCCTTCTCGAGAACGAACTGATTGCCCGACGCCACGTAGACGTACGCTCGACCGCGCGACGAAACGCCGCCGCGCGGCGCACCGACGACGATGCGCGTGCCCGAGATCCCGACCGAATACCCGAAACGATGATCGTCGGAAGTCCCCGCGAACGGGTTCGTGATCTTCTGGCGCTGCACCCACTCGCCGTTCAGTCGCAGGAAGACGTAGATCGCGCCCGAGTCGAGACCGGCGGTGTCCTCGAAGGGTGCGCCGACGACGAGCACGTCGCCCTCGAGCGCGAGCGAAGTTCCGAAGAGATCCCCCGGCTCGACGTCGTCTGCTTCGAGAACGGCCTCGAGCTCCCAGTTCACGAAGTTGCGGTCGAAGACGTAGACCACGCCACCGTCGTCGACGGTTCGGTCTTCCCGCGGCGCGCCGACGACGGCCTTGCCGCCACCGATCGCGACCGACGTACCGAACAACCCGCCCGTCTCGGGCATCGGCGAGACGAACTCGCGCTCGAGCGACCAAACGCCCCCGACCTCGCGATACACGAACGCCGCTCCGGCGCCGAGTGCGTCTTCGACGTCGCGTCGAGGTGCACCGATCAACGCACGACCCGGCTGCGCGGCCATGGCAAGACCGAACTGCGAATTCTCGTCGAGCTCGGCGAGATGCGCCGAGAGCTCGTCGGCGGCGAAGTACGACTGCGCGACAGCCGTCGAGGACGACGTACCGAGAAGCACGAGAGCTGCGGCGAGTACGAAGAGAGAGAATCGTTGCGAGGAAGACATGCCGATCTCCGGATGATTCAGACTTGCGCGAGACGGCCGAACGCGGCGGGAATGCCCGTTCCGGCGCCGGCGGGAAGTGAGACCCCATCGTACCCGATTTGCAGGTCGTTGCAAACGCGGCGCGCCAGCGCGCGGCCGTGATCGCGAGACGCCGCTCGGGCGCAACGGGAACCTCCCGAACACCGGGTGCCGACGGATCTTGTGGAGTTCCCCGGATCGAGCGACGACGACCGTGAGCCGCGCAGCCGGCAGCCAAGCCGGACCGAGGGTCAGGAGACCCGGCGACGCGGCGCGAACAGCAGGCGCAGCGGCATCGTTCCGGCACGCAGCGCAGTCGCCAAGGGGAGTTCGGCGAAGGCTCGCCACAGGTGGCGACGTGCCGCGTCGAAGCGCCGTTCGGCGAGGCATGCGCGAGCGAGCTCGACGCTGTGATGCGCCACGAATCGCTCGAGCCGCGCCTCGTGGCGGAACCCGAGCTTCGAGCCCGCGAACCGCCGCTCGAGAATCTCCATCTCGAGATCGGTCATCGCATCGGACGGCGTCGAGGCGATCTCGCACCAAGGCTCGTCGACGTAGCCGAGCGGTCCGTCACTCGTGAGCAGTGCGGGAATGACGAAGTCGGGATGACCGAGCGGCCGCTCGCACCATTCGGGCCAACTCGCGAGAACGCGCCGCCGAAACACGAGCGTCGACAGCGGAACGAACCGCGACTCCGACCACACGTCTTCGGCTGCGTAGAAGTCCGCACAACCCGGCGGCTCGGCCGGTCTCGACGCGTCTCGCACGTCGGCCGCGTGGAAGCACCCCGCCGCAAACTCGTGCTCGCCCAGCCAATCGAGCTGCGCACGCAGCTTGTCACGCGTCGTCCATCGATCGCCGTCGCGAACCAGCGCCACGAGATCCGCATCGGCGTCGGCCAGCACCGCGGCCATCCCGCGCGCCGCCGGCGTCGTCGGACCCCCGCACGCACGTACGGTCTCCACACCCGCGATCTCGACACCGCGCTGCGCGTGAACGCTCGCAATCGTCGCGGGATCGACCGACGCCCCGTCCGAACAGAGGATGAAGACGTGAAACTTCATGAACCACCGATCGGCAACAGACGCCCTTCGACTTGACTACGAACCGAGGCTCGCGGGCCCGTCGGCGGCCGACCTGGTAAACTTCACGCCACTTTCGCACCCATGGCCCCCTTCGGAGCTGCACGATGGCGCACTTCCGGTTCGACGTTCTTCCTCGCTCGCCCATGGCCACGAACGCTTTCGCCGTTCTGCTCGCGATCTTCGTGGCGGGTTGCTCGAGTCCCGGCACCACGCCGACGGCCCTCGATACGCCCGAGTCGGCGGCGGCGCTGGCCGAAGCCGGGCCGCTCGACGTGCTCGTGTTCTCGAAG
>JAUIME010000337.1 GCA_030433195.1 bacterium | reverse complement strand
GGTTCGGGCGCCGCCCGGAGCGGGTCGCGGGCGGGGATCATAGCATCGGATCGGGGCGTCGCCGTGCTTGCACTGGCGGGCCGTGCAAGCTACGTTCACGCCGAAACCCGCACTCCATCCACGTCTCCGGGGAGGCTCCGCATGTCGAGCTCGTCGTCTTCGTATCCCACGTCCTTCCGATCTCACACGTGCGGTGATCTGCGCGTCGATCACGTCGACGAAAGCGTGCGACTCGTCGGGTGGGTCGACACGATCCGCGACCACGGGGGCGTCTTCTTCATCGACTTGCGCGACCGCTTCGGCTCGACGCAGGTGACCGTCCAGCCCGAGAGCGCGCCGAAGGCCGTGGAAGTCGCGCACACGTTGCACGCGGAGTGGGTGCTGGCGGTGCGCGGGACCGTCCGCGCGCGGCCCGACGGCATGACGAACGCGAAGATGGCGACGGGCGAGATCGAGGTCATCGCCGACGAGCTCGAGGTGCTGAACGAGGCGGCGCCGCCCCCGTTCGGCATCCGCGAGGCCGAGAAGGTCGGCGAGGACCTGCGTCTGCGCTACCGATTCCTCGACCTGCGCAATCCGACCACGATGGCGCCGCTCGTCTTCCGGCACCGCCTGTGCATGGAGATCCGGCGCAGCCTCGACGAGCAGGGCTTCGTCGAGATCGAGACGCCGTTCCTCACCAAATCGACTCCCGAGGGCGCGCGCGACTTCCTGATCCCGTCGCGCATGCAGCGCGGGAGCTACTACGCGCTGCCGCAGTCGCCGCAGATCTTCAAGCAGATCCTCATGGTCAGCGGTTTCGACCGCTACTTCCAGATCGTGCGCTGCTTCCGCGACGAGGACCTGCGCGCGGACCGGCAGCCCGAGTTCACGCAGCTCGACATGGAGATGTCGTTCGTCGAAGAGGACGACGTGCTCCTCGTGCTCGAGAGGCTCGTGTGCCGGATCTTCGAGAATCTGCTGTCGCAGGACTTGAAGGGCCCGTTCGAGCGCATCACGTACGACGATGCCATGAACCGGTTCGGTAGCGACGCGCCCGACCTGCGCTACGGGCACGAGCTCGTGTCGTTGCGGGATTGGGCGGCTTCGACGAGCGTGCGCTTCCTGACCGACGCGATCGGGCAGGGGGGCACGGTCATGGCGATCCGGGTGCCGGGCGGGGCCCGATACTCGCGCAAGGACCTGACGAACCTCGAGGACGTCGCCAAGGAGTTCGGGGCGGGGGGCCTCCTGTGGTTCAAGCTCGAGGGCGACGAGATCAAGTCTCCCATCGCCAAGTTCCTCGACGAAGAGCAGTTGCGCGAGGTCGCGTCGATCACGGGGGCCGAGACCGGCGACGTCGTGCTCGCGGTCGCCGACGCGAAGGTCGCGAAGGTCCGCAAGTCGATGGGCGAGCTGCGCAAACACCTCGCGCGTACCGAGGGGTGGATCCCGAAGGGGCGGTTCGCGGTGGCGTGGGTCGTCGACTTCCCGTTGATGTCGTACGACGAGGAAGATCAGCGCTACTACAGCGAACACCATCCGTTCACGTCGCCGAAGATCGAGGATTTGGACAAGCTCGACGGCGACCCCGGAGCGGTGCGGGCGCGCGCCTACGACCTCGTCGTCAACGGCCACGAGATCGGCGGCGGCAGCATCCGAATCCACCGACAGGACGTTCAGAAGCGCATCTTCGAGCTGCTCGGCATCGGCGAGGAGGAGGCGGAGCAGAAGTTCGGCTTCTTGCTCGACGCCCTTCGCTTCGGGGCGCCGCCGCACGCGGGAATCGCGCTCGGCATGGACCGGTTGGCGATGGTGCTGAACGAGCGAACGAGCCTGCGCGACGTCATCGCGTTTCCCAAGACGTCGAGTGGGGGATGTCCTCTCACGGGAGCCCCTTCGGCGGTCGACGAGGCGCAGCTCGAGGCTCTCGGCATCCGTTCGGTGCCGCCCGAGCCGGCCGACGGCAAGGCGTCCGAGGGCGCCTCGAGCTGAACCGGCGGCCTGGCCGACGCCGCTCGAAAGTGCCCGCAGGGCCGTTCTTCGGTTGACAGCGGGCGGCGAGATGCTAAATTGCGCGGCTTGGACGGTGCGTAGCGTCGGTCTCGGCGGCATGGCGGTTTTCGCTGTACGTCGCCACCGCTTTCGACCGATGAGAACGCAAGTCCCGTTTCGACAACCGCTTGGCAAGGATCGACACGATGGCGAAGATCAAGATGAAATCGCACCGCGCCGCGCGCAAGCGCTTCAAGCTGACGCGCTCGGGCAAGGTGCTGCGATCCAAGGCGTTCAGCAGTCACCTGAACTCGCACAAGTCGGGCAAGAGGATCCGCAACCTCCGCAAGCCGGCCCTCGTGGCCAAGTGCGAAGAGAAGCGAATCCGCGAGATGATCAAGGTCTGACGCCGAACGCTCCCGAGTCCCGACGACACCGATAAGAATCCGGCCGCGCGAATCGTGAAGGTTCGAACCGGTCGCGACAAGGAGGAATCCCGATGCCGCGCGTGAAACGTGGTTTCGTTCGTCATCGCAAGCAGAAGAAGATCCTGAAGGCCGCGAAGGGCTATCGCGGCGGCCGTAGTCGGCTCCTGCGCACCGCGAAGGAGACCATCAATCGGTCGATGGCGTACGCCTACCGGGACCGCAAGCAGCGCAAGCGCATGATGCGTCGTCTGTGGATCACGCGCATCAACGCGGCGTCCCGCGAGCTCGGCATCAACTACAGCCAGCTGATTCACGGCCTGTCCGCGGCCAAGATCGAGATCGATCGTAAGGAGCTCGCGGATCTCGCGGTCCGCGACGCCGAGGCGTTCGGTGAAATCGTCAACGCCGCGAAGGCGCAGCTCAACTGAGCGCAGACGTGCCCGAGCCGTCACACGCATCGGGCGCGCGCTCGCCCCGGCCCTCTGCGTCGATGAAGATCGATCACGAAGGCGAGGGCAGAAGCACCCCATCGATCGAATGAAAAGGCGCCCGCCGTGGCGCCTTTTTTCGTAGCCGTCGCCGCGAGTCGACCGAGCTCGCGCGCGAAGAATGAGGAGGTTCGCGGTGGAGAAGCGGATCGAAGAGTTGAGGGCGGCCGCGAGCCGAGCGCTCGATGCAGCGTCGACTCTCGACGACGTCGAGAACGCGCGCGTGCGCTACCTCGGCAAGAACGGCGAGATCACGCAGCTCATGAAGGGGCTGAAGGATCTTCCCGCCGAGGAGAAGCCGAAGGCGGGGCAGCTCTTCAACCGACTCAAGAACGAGGTCGACGCGGCGATCAAGGAGCGCAAGGCGACGCTCGAGTCGTCGCAGCTCGATTCCGCGCTCGCTGCCGACGCGTTCGACGTGACGGAGCCCGGCGTGCGGGTCGGTTTCGGTAGCGTGCACCCGATCGAGCAGACGCGGCGCCGGCTCGAAGACATCTTCACCTCGATGGGGTTCATGGTGCTCGACGGCCCCGAGATCGAGAGCGACTACTACAACTTCGAGGCCCTGAACATTCCCGCGCACCACCCCGCGCGCGACATGCAGGACACGTTTTGGCTCGAGGACGGCGACCTGCTGCGCACGCACACGTCGCCCGTGCAGATCCGCGCGATGGAGACGTACCGCCCGCCGATCCGCGCGATCGCGCCGGGACGCGTGTTTCGGTACGAAGTGACGGACGCTTCGCACGAGAACACGTTCCATCAGCTCGAAGGGCTCGTCATCGACCGCGACATTTCGGTCGCCAACCTGATCTTCGCGATGAAGACGCTCTTGCGCGAGATCTTCGAGCGCGACGTCGAGATTCGATTGCGTCCGGGGTACTTCCCGTTCGTCGAGCCGGGCTTCGAGCTCGACCTGTCGTGCCTGATTTGTGACGGCGGCGGCTGCAAGGTGTGCAAGCAGTCCGGCTGGGTCGAACTGTTGCCTTGCGGCATGGTGCACCCGAACGTGCTGCGTTCCGGCAAGATCGATCCCGAAGAGTACTCGGGCTTCGCATTCGGGCTCGGGCTCACGCGACTCGTGATGATGCGCTACGGCATCGACGACATCCGACAGTTCCTCGCGGGAGACCTGCGTTTCCTGCGGCAATTCGCGTAGCGACGCGCGCGACATCGAAGAGGCCAGCAAAGCATGAAGCTCTCCAAGCGGTGGCTCGCCGACTTCGTCGACCTCGACGGTCTCGATGCGGCGGAGCTCGGTTCGATCCTGACGATGACGACCGCCGAGGTCGAAGAGGTCGTGGCGTGGGGCGCGGGGCTGGGTGAGATCCGCGTCGGCCGCGTGCTCGAAGTCGCTCCGCACGAGAACGCGGACCGTCTGCGTGTCGCGAAGGTCGACGTCGGCGGTGAAGAGCATTCGATCGTCTGCGGCGCGCCCAACTGCGAAGCCGACATCGTCGTGCCCGTGGCCTTGCCGGGCTCGCGCCTTCCCGACGGAACCAAGATCAAGAAGGCGAAGATCCGCGGCGTCGCGAGCGCGGGCATGCTGTGTTCGGCGAAGGAGCTCGGACTCGGCGACGATCACGGCGGGCTCATGCTGCTCGATCCCGCGGCCGAGACCGGAACGCCGCTCCCGGATCTGCTGCCGCTCGAAGACGTCGTCATCGAGATCGACAACAAGTCGCTCACGCATCGGCCGGACCTGTGGGGTCACTACGGGTTCGCACGTGAGATCGCCGCGAAGACCGGTCGCGAGCTGCGGCCGCTCGATGTCGTCGAGCTTGCCGCGGGCGAGGGCGGGATTCCCGTGCGGATCGAGGCGACCGAAGCGTGCGCGCGCTACATCGCGCTCGCGATCGAGGGTCTCGAGGTGAAGGCGTCGCCGGGCTGGATGCAGAGTCGACTCACGGCGGTCGGCTTGCGGCCGATCAGCAACATCGTCGACTTCACGAACTACGTGATGCTCGAGATCGGGCAGCCGATGCACGCGTTCGACCTCGATCGCGTCGGCGGCGGCGAGATCCGTGTTCGCATGGCCGCGAAGGGCGAGTCGATCACGACGCTCGACGGAGTCGCGCGGGAGCTCACGACCGAAACTCTGGTGATCGCCGATCGCGAGAAGCCCGTGGCGATCGCGGGCGTGATGGGCGGTGCGGACAGCGAGATTTCCGACGTCACGAAGACGATGATCCTCGAATCGGCGAGTTTCGACGCCGTGACGGTGCGCCGGACCGCGAATCGTCTGGGTTTGCGAACCGACGCGGCGACGCGGTTCGAGAAGAGTCTCGATCCCGAGTTCGCGCGTCTCGGAGTGCTGCGCTTCGCGAGGCTCTGCGAGTTGCTCGTGCCCGAAGCGCGCATCGCGAGCACCTACACCGACGCCTACGCGGGACCCCCGGAGCCGATTTCGATCTCGATTCGCCCCGAGAAGATCCGGCGACGACTTGGCATGGAGATCCCCGACGAGACGATCCGCGGCACGTTCGAGGCGCTCGAGTTCGGTGTCGAGCAGGAAGGCGACACGATGCGCGTGCGCGTCCCGTCGTTCCGGGCGACCAAGGACATCGGGATCGAAGAGGATCTCGTCGAAGAGGTGGGGCGGTTCTTCGGGTACGACAACATCGACGAAGCGCCGTTGCGCATGGTGTGTACGCCGCCGCCGCGCGACCCGATGCGAGCGCTCGAAGATCGGATGCGTGATGCGCTCGCGGGGGGGCTCGGCTTCGACGAGGTCGCGAGGTACTCGTTCGTGAGCGACGAGGCCGCGCGGGACTTCGATCCGCCGGGGACCGAGTATCGCGTGCTTCGCAACCCGATCGCGCAGAATCTGTCGCGCCTGCGTCGTAGTCTCGTTCCCGAGATGCTCGCCATCCTGCCGCAGAATCTGCGCGTGTTCCCGGAGCTTCGTGTGTTCGAGATCGGACGCGTGTACGCGCCGAAGACGGCGAAGGGTCCGGCGTGCGAATCGCGCGAGCTGTGTTTGCTCGTGGCCGGGCGATCGCTCGGCAAGAAGGCCACGCGTCAAGAGACCGAGCGCGCGTTTCGCACCGCGCAAGGCGTGGCGCTCGGGTTGCTCGAACGCATCGGAGTCACCGCTCGACTCGAGGCCGGAGCCGGCCGGCACGAAGCCGCGCCGTGGGCTCATCCGTCGAGGATCGGGCGCATCACGCAGGGGGAGAGCGAGCTCGGTTGCGTGACCCAGCTGCATCCCGCGGCGCAGAAGACGCTCAAGCTCGACGCCGAAGTGGCGCTCGCCG
>JAUIME010000336.1 GCA_030433195.1 bacterium | reverse complement strand
AAGGTCGTCGACCTGCTCGCGCCGTACGTGAAGGGCGGCAAGACCGGCCTCTTCGGCGGTGCGGGTGTCGGCAAGACCGTCATCATCATGGAGCTCATCAACAACATCGCGCAGCACCACGGGGGCTTCTCGGTGTTCTCGGGCGTCGGGGAACGAACCCGTGAAGGGAACGACCTGTGGCTCGAGATGAAGGAGTCGGGCGTCATCGACAAGACCGTGCTCTGCTACGGTCAGATGAACGAGCCGCCTGGTGCGCGTCTTCGCGTCGCGCTGTCGGGTCTCGCGATGGCCGAGCACTTCCGCGATTCGGAAGGCACCGACGTCCTCTACTTCATCGACAACATCTTCCGCTTCTCGCAGGCGGGTTCCGAGGTGTCGGCTCTCCTCGGTCGTATGCCTTCGGCCGTAGGCTACCAGCCGACGCTCGGTACCGAGATGGGTGAGCTGCAAGAGCGCATCACGTCGACCAAGCGCGGCTCGATCACGTCGGTGCAGGCGATCTACGTGCCCGCCGACGACCTCACCGACCCGGCGCCGGCGGCGGCGTTCGCTCACCTCGACTCGACGACGGTGCTTTCCAGGCAGATCGCCGAGCTCGGGATCTATCCCGCCGTCGACCCGCTCGACAGTACGTCGCGTATCCTCGACCCGCAGTACATCGGGGACGAGCACTACGAGACGGCTCGTGAGATCCAGCGAATCCTGCAGCGATACAAGGACCTCCAGGACATCATCGCCATCCTCGGTCAGGAAGAACTGTCCGAAGAAGACAAGCAGATCGTGAACCGCGCGCGCCGCATCCAGAAGTTCCTCTCGCAGCCGTTCCACGTGGCCGAGGAATTCACCGGGATGAAGGGGCGCTACGTGAAGCTCGAAGACACGATTCGCTCCTTCAAGGAAGTGCTCTCGGGTCGACTCGATCACCTGCCGGAACAGGCCTTCTACATGTGCGGCGGCATCGAAGAGGTGCTCGAGAAGGCGAAGGGCATGGGAGTCGAGGTATGAGTTTCCAGTGCACGCTGGTTTCGCCCGAGCGCGAGCTGTTCTCGGGCGAAGCCGAGATGGTCGTCGTGCCGGGCTTCGAGGACGGGCAGGTCGGATTCATGTCCGGCCACTGCCCGTACATCGGTGCGCTCGGTTGCGGCACGGCCCGCATCCGTGAGGCTGGCGGCGCGGAGCATCGCTTCGTCGTGTATCAGGGCTTCGTCGAGTTCTCGAACAACACGCTCACCATCCTGGCGTCGAGCGCGCAGAAGCCCGAAGAGATCACGCAAGAGATGGTCGACGAAGACGAGCGCGAGATCCGCGAGCTTCCCTCGAAAACCCCGACCGAATACGACGAGAAGCAGCGCCGCATGAGCATGCGGAAGGCGCGCAAGGCCGTGCTCGCCGCTCGCTGATCGGCGTCGCGAATCCCTCAGTCGACGATCGAGATCACGTGCGTCGCGAAGTGCGAGGCGTGGTTCTCGTCGGGACCGATGACGACACGTAGCTCGATCGGTCCTTGGGCCGGCGTTCCCGCCGGGATCGAGAGTTCGGCCGTTCGCGTGATCGATCCGGGGTGAAGCCGCGCCGTCCGCGGCCCGAGGATCGGGTTGCGGACCGAAGCCGAACGATCGGGCTTCAACCCCTCGACCCAACCCGTGATGTCGATGCGTTCGTCCGTGTGATTCGTGACCGTGATCGTGAGGCGCACGAGCTCGCCGGCGCGAACTCCCGCGGGAGCGTCGTCGATCGTCACCGTCACGTCGTGGACTCGAGGCGGAATCACTCGTGTCACGAAGCCGTCGGTCGGCAGGGTCTGGGCTGGATGCCCGCCCGCGTGCGAAACGGCGGGCCCGGCCGCGACCGAGAACGTGTCGGCGCGTGAGCCCGTCGAGCCGACCACGATGACACTTCCCGCGAGGGAGTCGAACGCCACGGCCTCGCCGATGTCTTCGCCGGCGCCGCCCAGATAGCCGCTCGACGTGAGGTCGCCCGCGGACGAAACGCGCGACAGAAACGCGTCGCCGCCGCCGTGAGAGGTGTCACCGATGCCGCCGGACAGAGTCGGGAAGTCGTCTCCGTAGGTGAGGCCCGTGATCCATGCGTCGCCGGTCGCGGGATCGACCGCGACGCCGTAGGCCGCATCCCCGCCTGAGCTGCCGAGGTAGCCGCAATACGAGAGCTCGGTGGCGTCGGGAGTCACGCGGGCGACGAAGGCGTCGCCGAGGACTCCGATGGCGCCCGCGAACGTGGTCACGGGGCCGGTACGAACGGGAAAACTCGACTCGTCCGAGAGCGTATCGCCAACGACGATCGCCGCTCCGTGGGCGTCGAGCGCGATGGCGCTGGCCGAGTCCCAGCCGACGCCGCCGATGTAGCCGCACGCGTCGAGCGTGCGGCCGTCCATGCTCACCGTCGCGACGAACGCGTCGCGCGTGAAGCCGGCGACGGGGTGGTTGTACGTCAGGTCGGGGCCGACGGCAACGGGGAACGTCGTCTCGTCGGACCAGGTCGCGCCGACGACGTGCGCGCGGCCGAGCGCGTCGATCGCGACGTCGGTCGCGACGTCGTCGTAGATGCCGCCGAGGTAGCCGAGCCAGCGATAGTCGAAGCCGCCGAACTCGAGGCGGCCGACGAAGGCGTCGAGGCTGCCGTTGTACGTCGTGTCCGGGCCGCCGCGCGTCGGCAGCTCGCCGGTGCGCGTCGTCCCGACGACGATCGTATCGAGGTTGTCGGGATCGACGGCGATCGAGGCGACCCAATCGACGGCGCTCGTCCCGAGATAGCCGCAGTGGTCGAGGCGCTGCTCGTGGTCGATGCGCGCGATGAAGCCGTCGCCGTCGCCGTGATACGTGAGCGCCGGGCCGATCCGTACGGGAAACGTGGTTTCGTCCGAAAGCGTGTAGCCGACGATGTAGGTCGATCCCGTGTCGTCGATCGCGACGCCGTAGGCCTCGTCACGATTCTCGCCGCCGAGGAAACTGCAGAACTCGATGCGCGTGCCCGTCGGATCCAATCGCGCGACGAAGGCGTCCCGGTCACCCGCGGCTTCGACGATCGGACCGACGCGTACGGGGAAACTCGTGCTCGTCGACGTCGTCCAACCGCACAGCGTGATGCGTCCCTGCGGATCGACGACGACGTCCGTGATCGCTTCGTCCGCCTGGCTCACGGGCCCCGTGAAGTTCTCGGCCGCGCCGCCGAGGTAACCGCAGCTCACGAACAGCGCGGGATCGATGACGAGCGGCCGGGCGGCGTCGTAATCGCCGAGCGTGACGCCGAATTCCTGGCGGTCGTCCGCCGCCGCGCCGAGCTGCCAGACAGCCTCGACGGCGCGTCTCGGCGCGGAAGCCCCGTCAGGATGCCACGCGACCGGGGCGGCATCGCGAAGGGACCCCGCCGGTGTCTCGACGAGCATCACGCCGTCGCGCTCGATGGCGAGCGAGGCGGCGCCTTCCCACATCAGGCGGATCGCGCGCGGATCGGCGCCCGGCGCGACCTCGAACTGGTACTTCACTTCGCCGGGCTCGCTCACGAACACGAGATCGATGCCCGGCCACAGATTTGGATAGCGCAGCCGGTAGGCGCTGCGAGCCGCGGCGCTCGACTCGGCGCCCGCACTGCCGGCGCGCGTTGTCGCGTCGTCGGCATCGGCATCGGCATTCTGTCGCGCGCCGTGGTAGCGGAATCGGGCCGCGGCGTGCTCCTCCGCGACGGGCTCGACGAGTCGATCGCCGGTCCACGCGAGCCGCACGGCCCACGAGTCCGCATCGGTCGACGGGCCGCGAAGCGCGATCGTCACGCCCGACGGCGTGAAGAACAGCGTTCGACCGGCGCCGTCGACGACGTATCGGACCTCGTCCGAAGCGCGTCCGCGATTCTCCACGAAGGGGATCGCGACGCGGGGACTCGCTTCGCGAAGCGAACGGATCACGTCGTCGGGTAGCGCCTCATCGGTTGGCGCCTCATCGGTTGGCGCCTCATCGGGGGCTGGCGCGATGGGCTGCGAGGCGAGGGTCGGCACCGTTACGGTCGCGTCGGCATCTTCGGCAGACGACAACCGAGGCGTGGTCGAGAACGCGGTGAGCCACCACGCGGCGACCCCAAGGGCCGCGAGACCGGTCGAGAGGAAAGCTCGCGCAGGTGGGGGAAGTCGGCGCACGAACCGCCAGGCTGCCGAACGCAAGGTCACGAGGGGCGCGGCCAGGCCGCGCGGGTGCGGGGTCGTCTTCAACGATCTCGTCTCCCGAAGAGTCGAAGGCCTTCGCGGCCCGGAACTCGTCGCCAGACGACATCCCTACGGAGAGCCGCGACCTTTCGGATCGGTCTCCTGACTCGTGGATCGACCTACTGACCGCGGCCTTCCCGGGGTGGTGCCGCGCTCGCTTCGGCGGCGCGCGGCGTCCCAGTGGCCTTTCGTGCGGCGTTCGTCCCCACTTACAGTGGCGGGTCCGTGCCGGATTCTCACCGGCTTCCCGGCCCCGAGCGAGCGGCGCCCGAAGGCGTCCGACACGCGCGAGGCGTATCCGAAAGGAACTCTCGCACTCTACGCGCTTTGCGACGGGCCGTCAAGCGAGGCCGGGGCGCGCGGCGGCGCCTCGAAATGCGTTCCGGCGCGCGGATCCGGGCGGGGGACGAGCACCGGTTTGAAACGGTTTCGACCTCGGCGACGTCTCCTCGGTAGAATCCCGTGACAGGAGAGATCATGGCCCCGCCATCCGAAGCCGTTTCGATCGAAGAGTTGCTCGCCGAGGAGTCGTTCGTGCGGCGTATGGCCCGCAGCCTCGTCGGTGCGGATGCGGCTACCGAAGACGACGTCGTGCAGGAGACCTGGCGCCGCGCGCTCGAGTCGGCGCCGCGCGATCGCGGCCGCGTGCGCGGGTGGTTGGCCGCGATCGTGCGGAGCGTCGCGGCGGGATCGAGACGTGAGCAAGCGCGTCGGCGACGTCGCGAGTCGCGCGCGGCGCGGCCCGAGTCGCTGCCGGCCACCGACGAGATCGTCGAACGGTTGCTCGCGCGTCGCGCGATCGTCGATGCGGTCGTCGCGATGGACGAGCCGTATCGGACGGCGCTGTTGCTGCGCTTCTACGAGAACAAGCCGCCGCGCGAGATCGCGCGCGAGCTCGGTGTGCCGGTCGCGACCGTGCGCACGCGAATTCACCGTGCGACGATGCGGTTGCGTGCGACGCTCGAAGGCGACGTCGACCGCGAGGGCGGTTGGCTTCCGGGCATCGCGGCACTCGTCGCAGCGCCGGCGTTCGCGGGGTCGGCCAAGGGGTGGACGGCATCGACCGGCGTGCCGACGATGTCGGCCGTCGCTTCGTCGGTCCGTTCCCTCGGCGTCGGGTTTCTCGCGGCGGTGAAGTGGAAGACCGGAGTCGTGGCGGGCATCGTCGCGATCGTCGCGGTGCTCGTTTCGGTGGGACTCTTCGTCTCGCAACGCCCGTCACCACGAGGGTCCGGCTCCGGTTCGCTGTCCGCAACGACACTTCCCGAGCAAGAGCCCGAGTCGCACTCGCTTCCGGCGTTCGCGGCGCGACGAGAATCCGAATCGACGAGCGCCGGCGGCGCGGCCGCGGTCGAGTCGCGCGCGATTGTCGTACGAACCGTCCGCGCAGAGAGCGGAGCGCCCGTAGCGGGCGTGAACGTGACGCTTTCGGATGCGACCGCGGACGACCGTACGTCGATGGAACGGACCGGTCTCACGGCGGACGATGGAAGCGTTCGCTTCGCCGCGATCGAGGCCAACGTCGTGAGCGTCGCGACGGATCGGTACACGAGCGACGAGTACCGAGTCGAACGGCGTCACCGAGATTCGCATCGACCTCGCGAGCGGGATCGACGTGCGCGGGCGTGTCGTCGACGTCGAAGGCTATCCGGTCGCAGGGGCGTCCATCTGGCTGACGAGCTTTGCCGTTCGAATGGAGGGGGGCGTCGTTGCGACGTCCGACGCCGAGGGGCGTTTCTCACTCGCGTGCTTGAGCGGGACGCACTGTGTCGGGGCGCGGGCTTTGGGGCATGCGCCGTCGGTGTTGCACACGGTGAACGACCTCCATGCATCCCGCGACGGAGTGCGCGAGCTGGAGCTCGTCCTCGGCGGGCCCGGCGGCAGTTTGACGGGGCGTGTCGCGTCGGCAGCAGGGGAGCCCGTGGCCGGTGCGCGGGTCACG
>JAUIME010000335.1 GCA_030433195.1 bacterium | reverse complement strand
CCTCACCGAGCGGCTGATCGTCGAAGCTCGGCGAGAACGTCACGTTGCCGAGCAGGTTGCGGATGCGAATCTCTTCTTCGGACGTTTCGGACGCGCGATCGGTGAACTCGCGCGGCTTGCGGCGTCCCTGCTTCTCTTCCCATCCCGAGGGGAACTTGACGATCGAGTTCTGCGGCATCATGTTGCCACGGATCTCTTCGAAGGCTCGGCGCCATTCTTCCGAGTAATCGCGCAGGAGCGTCTCGTCACGCTTGGAGTGGTACGCGTGCATCGAGAGCTCGTAGAGGTTCTGCGCGTCTTCGTTCGTCGGATCGAGCTCGAGGATGGCCTGCGCGAGGCGAGCCGAAACCTCGAAGTTGCCGTCCGTGAACTGCGCGTCCGCGTCGCGGAAGAGGTTGGAGATGCGCTCGCGAACGTCGGCCTTGGCGCGAGCGGCCTCGGCCTGCTTGCGCTCTTCGACCTGCGCCGCGAGGGCTTCTTCTTCCGACTTCTTCTGATCGGCGAGGCGTTCGGTGGCTCGCGTGAGGTAGTCGTTCACGAGGCCGCGATCGAACGTCGTGTCGAGGTCGTAGGGGAACCATCGCAGAATCGCGAGGGTGTCCTCGAAATGACGGATCGCCGACTCGTAGTCCTCTTGTTCGTACGCGTTCTTGCCGCGCTTGAACTCGCGGTCGGCGCGGACTCGCGATTCTTGGATCTGGAGGAGCTTGCGATCCTCCGCCTGATCCATCGCCAGGCCGACTGAGCCCGATCGATCCCCAAGGAGGCCGGTGACGCGGGTGTAGCCCGCGACGGCGGCTTCGTTCTGGGGGTCGACGTCGAGGGCGTCCGAGAAGTTCGACAGCGCTTCGTCGAGATTCCCGTTCTCGAGGTTGCGTCGTCCCATCATGACGTAACGCTGGACGAGCAGGTCGGACTTCTCGTCGCGGTCCTGCGCGCCGGCGATGGCGTCCGAAAGGCCGCTCGAGTCCGAACCGGAGTCGGAACCCGAGCCCGAATCCGAGGATTCGGCCGAATCGGATCCGGCGTCGTCCGAGCTCGGGGAGGAGGCCGTGTTGCAACCGACCGCACCCGCCAAGAGCAAGGATGCGCAGATCATTGCCCACCAGGGAAGGTGGACCACGGAGGTCGACTTCATCAGTTTTACACCTCGAAATGTAGCCATTGCGCTAGCCGGAATCGTACGAGGACTCGGACGAAGCGAGAGAGTGGTGGACGCGGCGGGAACCGTCACGCCGGGGAGGAACCCCTTCTTACCCCGCAGCCAAGCGACACCGCGGCTCTTCGACCCGCGTGGCCGGCAACTCGGCTCCCGTAACTCGGTCCCGCGTGAACCGTTCAACCTCAGTGAACTCAGTGAATCGTTCATCAGCGAATCGTTCAACGGTGCCCTCTTCTCGCCCGGTATTCGATACTGCCAAATCGCACGTCGCGAACGATCTGAAGCGCCGGCGTGAACCGTCGGCTTCGTCGCTCGTTTCGTCCCTTCCTTCGGGGCCGGTCTTCATGCCCGGCCCGAGCCTCGCGATCGAGACTTTCGACCCCGCATCTCGTGGTTCGAGCGGCGCCGTGAGGCGACATGCTGCTCGAAAGTCGGATCGGAGTCAATGGATTACGTCAGAACTGCGCGCTTCTCTCTCGATGAGGGCCGGCAGCGGTCGTCCCCGGGCTCCGGCCTCGCGGTCGGCTCGAGCCGCCGCCTTTCGCGACCGGGCCGATGCGGCGTGGCACCTCAGAAGGTGACAGCGAGCACGGTCGGGCGAGCGGGGCGCATCGATCGGGTTCGATACCAGGGAAACGCACAGCATCACCGCGGCTCCTCGGGAGGCGGTGGAGTCTGCACGTCGAAGTTGGCTTTTCCCTTTTTGCAGGCGACTCTTACGCGAAAATCGCGAGCAATTTAGCAGAACGCCCTTCCGAGTGTCAAGGCAAAAAAGGGGTCACACGCCCTGCTGTAAGAGCTTTTGCACCAATTGGATATCGTGCCACGTCTTGACCTTGTCGGCAGGATTTCGGAGCAGGTAGGCGGGGTGGTACGTCGGGACGACGACGATGCCTTCGTAATCGTGTGTCCGGCCCCGCATCGCGCCGATCCCGCGCTCGGTCCGAAGCACCGTGCGGGTCGCGGGAGCCCCGAGCGTGCAGATGACGCGCGGCCGGATGACGTCGATCTGCGCCGCCAGGAACGGGAAGCAGCACGCGATCTCGTCGGGGCCGGGGTTGCGATTGCCCGGGGGGCGGCACTTCAGCACGTTGGCGATGAAGACCTGCTCGCGCTCCAAGCCGATCGCCGCGAGGATCTTCGTCAGGAGCTGCCCCGCTTTGCCCACGAAGGGGCGACCGGTGCGATCCTCGTCGGCACCCGGCGCTTCGCCGATCACCATGAGATCCGCATCGGGGTCGCCTTCGCCGAATACCGTGAGGTTGCGCGTCTTGGCCAGAGGGCAGCGCGTGCAGCCCGCCACCTCGCGACTCATGGCCGCGAGCTGGGCGCGCTTCGGATCGGTGGCAGCGGGGGCGCTCGCGGGCGCCTCGCCGGGCGGCGGCGAGGTCGCCTCGGGCTTTTCTCGCGGCGCGGACTCTCCCGTCTCGGGAGGGCCGGCGTCCGGGTGGGCCGCTGCGGTTTCGGTGCCGCCCTCCGCCGAATCCGAGGTCGGGGCCCGCTCGATCGGCGATTCGGCCGGGATCGGCGATTCGGCCGGGATCGGCAAGCTACGCACGCCGAAGGCTCGCTCGATCTCGAGGTGCTTGGCGAGCGCGCGCAGCGCGAACTCACGGTCGCGGGGCGCCTCGGCAGGCGGGGTCATCGCGGGGCGCCTTCCCCCGCGAGGCTCGCGTCGAGCTCGACGAGAGCGGCTTCGAGATCGCGGATGATGCGTTCTTGGGCCTCTTCGAGCGTCGCCTCGAGACGCAACCCGGCCGCCACGCGGTGTCCGCCGCCTCCGTAGCGGGCCGCGAAGTCGTTCACGCGGAACGGCCCGAAGCTTCGCAGGCTGATCTTCGTGCCTGCGCCCGCGGCGAGTTCCCGGAACGAGAGCGCGAGCTCGACCCCGCGCAGGCTCGCGGGGACGCCGATGAGATCGCGGGCCTCGCCCGCGTCGATTCCGGCGCTCGCGAGTGCCTCGGCGTCGACGGCGCACCACGCGATGCGGCCTTCGAGCGTCGTGCGCAGATGGGTCATGGCGCTGGCTTCGAGCCGGATCCGGCCGACCGTCTTCTCGCGGTAGATCCGGCGGTGCACGTCGTCGGGCGCGATGCCGACCTCGAGCAGGGCTTCCGCCATGCGATGCGCCGAAGGGGTCGTGTTGCCGTAGCTGAAGCGTCCGGTATCAGTGACCAATGCGACGTACAGCGGCAGGGCGAGGTCGAGATCGATGTCGACGCCGGCTCGGCGCGCGAGGTCGTAGATCATCTCGCCCGTCGATCCGTACCGGGCGTCACACCAATTGACGGTACCGAAGTCGTCGTTGCCGTCGTGGTGATCGATGTTGAGGAACGGGACGCCGGTCGTGGCGACCTCGTCGACCGGGTGGACGCGATCGCGTCGTCCCGCGTCGACACTCACGAAGGCATCGAACTGCGCGTCCATCCCTTGCGGATACGCGAGGATCCGGTCGGCCCCGGGCAGGAATCGGAGATTCTCCGGGATCGGGCTCGGATTGATGATCGTCGACGTCTTTCCCATCGAAGCCAAGACCGCGGCGAGTCCGAGTTCGGAACCGACCGCGTCGCCGTCGGGCGCGTCGTGCGAGCAGATCAGGAATCGGTCGTGGCGACCGATCTCTTCGAGGATGCGTTCGAGCATTTTTCGGGGGCCCCGTTTCGGAATGCGTGCCGCGGTGGCGGCGTTCCGTCATAGTAGTCCGAGCGGCAGGGGCGTCAACCGACGTTCGTCGAAGACGGCGCGATCGGGCGGGTCGGTGCGCGACACGGCGGGCGGACGACTGCTAGAATCGCGAGCTTTCCCGAGAGAGAAGGAAGGTGTGCGTGAGAGCTGCCGTTTCGGATTCGAATCGGGCGAGCGAAGGGCCGGGCCGCGGGATCGCGGTCGCGACGGGTCTCGCGCTCGTGGTCGCGGCGCTCTTCGGTCGCACGCTGGGAGCGGACGTACGTCTCGCCGAGGATCGCGCGCTGCTCGAACGAGCGGAGCTCGGTTTCGCCGGCGGTGCGGCCACGAGTGACGTGTTCGTGCCGATCCTCGAGGCGAGTCTCGAGATCGATCGAGCGCTGGCGAGTCCGACCGCGACGCACGCGCTGCAGCTCGTGCTCGTCTGGCTCGTGGCCTGCGGAGTCTTTGCGCTGGCGCGGCGGCTGGGTGCGGCTCGACCTCCTGCCGCGATCGCCGCGGTCCTCGTCGTCGCGCACCCGCTCATGGCCGAGCCTTCGGCGATGCTCGCTGCTCGCGGCGTGCTGCTCGCGACCTCATTGCTCTTGGTGGCGATCGAGCGTTTCGTGCGATGGCGCGAGACGGGCGGGACGATGGCTTTGGCGGCGGGGGTCGCGTTGGGCGTCGCGGCCGTGTTGGCCCATCCTGTCGGGGCGATCTTCGTGCCCGTGGCGTTCGTGGTGCTGAGGAGTCGCGCCGAACCGACGCCGCGAGCCGGGATGGCGAAGGTCGGGATCGCGTGTGTTTTCGTGCTCTCGGCGGTTCAGGTCGCGATGACGATGCGGGGCGGGGTCGAGCCCGTCGTCGATCGTGCGGCGCTCGCAGGATTGGCGCTCCGCGATCTCTTCGTACCGCTCGATCCCGCAGCCGCGTACGCGACGCCGGGGAATGCCGGCCAAGTCGCCGTGTTGTCGATCGTGGGACTCGCTGCTGCGGTTCTGCTCGCGATGCGCGCGGGCGTGCGCGGCGGCGCGGTCGCGCTCGCCGCGTGTGGAGCGATCGTCGCCTTCGCGGCGATGATCCTGTTCGATCCCTCGCCGCTCGCGTCGGGGCCGACCTTCGCGGACCGGTCGATGGTCGTCGTGGTCGCGTGGCTCGGAGTTCTCGCGGCGACGGTGCTGGCGAAGGTCTGGACGACGGATGCGGCGCCGGCACGCGTCGGTGCGGTCGCGGCGAGCGCCGTGGTCGTCGTGATCCTCGGGGCGCAGACCTTCGCGCGTGCGCTCGATTACGAATCCGACGTCGAGCGGTTCGAAGCCGCGGTGCGCATCGCGCCCGACGAGCCCGCCGTTCGAGAGCGTCTCGGCAGTGCGTGGCTCGAGCGAGCACGGAAGGACGAAGAGAAGACGCCGCCGCAAGAGCGTGAGCGCCGCTTGCGTCGCGCGGCGGAAGAACTCGGACGAGCGCTCGAAGGCTACGAATCGCGCGGGTCGGGCGACGATCGGGTCGAGCTGCGTTCGCGGCTCGCCGAAGTGTGGGGCGAGCTCGGACTCGAGGATCGCGCGCTCGAACAAGTCGATCGAGCGCTGCGCGCTCTCGAGGATCGCACGGGAGAACCGGGTGCCGAGGCGCGCCTTGCGGACGCGTACCGGCTGCGCGGCCGGCTCCACGAGTCGGCGGGCGACATCGACCGGGCCGAGCGCGACTTCCGGGCTGCGATCGAGCACCACGAAACGGCCGACGGGCTCTTCGAGAGCGGTCGGTTGGCCGTCGATCGTGGTGCACGCTTGGAGGCCGCCGAGCGCGGGGCCGGCCGCGATTTCGTCGAGGCCGGGATCCGCGATCTCGATCGCGCGCTCGAGGTCGATCCGACGCGGCTCGAGGCGCGTCTCGAGAAGGCGCGCGGACTCGTCGCGCTTCGCCAGTACATCCGTGCGGTCACCGTGCTCGAGGACGCCGTCGAACGTCATCCGGATTCGCCGCGTCCGCGCTACGAGCTCGCGTCGACCTACCTTCGCGTCGACGACTACAAAGGGGCGGGAACGCACGTCACGGAGGCGCTGAAGCTCGATCCTCGCCACGTCGATTCGTTGCTGTTGATGGCGCGCATCTTGCGCGCGTCGGGCAAGCAGGATCAAGCGGATCGGGCGATCTCGAACGCCTACGTCGTGCATCCGAATCGAGACGACGTTCGGATCGCGTGGGCGGAGGTGCGCGGTCGTCAGGCCGCGGTCGCGCTCGACGCCGGCCGGACCGACGATGCGATCACGCTCGCGCGCGAGGCGATGCGAATCGACGAGGGCGCGCCTGCGCCATGGATCGTCGTCGCCGACGCGCTCGTCGCCAAG
>JAUIME010000334.1 GCA_030433195.1 bacterium | reverse complement strand
CGTACCCGGCTCGTTCAGCCCGGATCCGTGGACGCGGTAGTCCTTGTCGGTGATGTTCTCGACCGCCGCCGCGAGCGTGGCTCGGTCGTTGAGATCGAGTCCGCCGCGCACGTTGATCGTGGCCCAACCCGGCGTGCCGCCCGGCGGGATACGCTGCGTGTCGGTGCGATCGCGGAGCGACAGATCGTCTTGCGCGTCCGCGAATCGGGTATAGAACTCGACCCAGTACGACTCTTCGCGCGGTTCGAAGCGCGTGCCGGCAATCCCGGAGAGCGGCATGAGGCGATCTGTCGGCTTCTCGACCTTGTCCCCGGCCGCCGTGAATTGCTCGACGCGACCGCTCTGCCACGCGACTGCGCCGAATACCGACCAGTCGTCGTCGACGCGGTAGCGACCGTCGAGTTCGATCCCCGCGATGTGGCCGTCGCCGACGTTGTCCTTGCGGACGACGGGAACGCCGTCCATGAGATCGCCGGTCGGCGAGCGCACGATGAGGTCGTCGATGAACGTGTAGTAGCCGGCCGCGCGCCCCGAGAAGCGGTCACTCTCGGCCTTCACACCGAGCTCGAGCGCGAGGAATCGTTCCGGATCGAGGTCTTCGGTCGGGACCTCGAAGACGCTCGTCGATTCGAAGCTCGTGAGGTCGGCGAGCGACGGGGCACGGAAGCCCTGCGACGCGCCGAAGAACAGCCGCCACTCTTCGGTTTCTTCGATCGGGAGGCTGCCGCGGAGGCTCGCGACGACATTGTCGTAGTCGTCCGAAATGGAGATGACGTTGCCTGGTGTCGCGGGATCGCTGCCGGCGACCTCGGGGTTGTCGACGCGGTCGGCGTCGGCCTCGGCGCGGGTGTAGCGGATCCCGGCGATCCAGTCGATGCCGCCGAGTGAGACTTCGTCCTGCACCCACAAGCCGAACAGACCGTAGGTCGCGTCGTCGCCCAGGGGGCCTTGGACATCGGTCGAGGTGAGGGCGCCGCCGACGTAGTTGCGGCGGAACGAGTCGATGTCGTCGTAGTAGTAATCGGCACCGAACGTCCAGTAGCCCGCCGACGAATCGCGTTCGAACTGGAGCTGCGCGCCGTAGGTGTTCACGTCGAAGCCCTGGATGTCTTGCCGCGCGCCGGAGCGCAGGCGGTCGCGCTTCTCGCGTTGTTGCTGGAACGACAGCGTGAACGAGGCGCGATCGAGGAAACTCGTCGGTTCTTCGAGCGTCCACCGCGAGTAGACGAGGTCGCGCTGCTGGTCGTGATCTCGCCGGATCTCCGAGCCGACGGTGGTGTTGTGGAACGGGACCGCGCGAATCGTGGTGTGGGTACGCGGCACGTCGTCTTGGCTCGCGTGCTGGTAGACGATCGTCCACTCGAATCCGTCGTCGGGGCGGTAGTCGATGCGCAGGTCGGCGTCGAACTCGTCGTAGGCCGTGTTCGCGAGCTCTCCCGAGCCGCGCCCCGCGCGCAAGTCGCCGAACGACTTCATCGTGATGCCGCCGAGGAATCCGAGCGATTCGCCGTGGTTCCCTTCGAACTCGACGCGTTCGATGAACGAGTCTTCCGCACTCGCGTAGCGCGCGAGCACGCGACCGCCGAGATGGAAGCCGTCCTCGAACGACTCGCGTCGGCGCGTGAGCGCGTTGACGGTTCCACCGACGGCATCGGTTCCGTACTGCACCGACGACGGCCCGAGAACGAGTTCGATCCGTTCGGTGGAGAACGGGTCGATCGTCGTCGTGTACTGGTTCGGGCCGGCGCGGAACGTCGAGTTGTTCAGCCGAACGCCGTCGATGAGGAACAGCGTCTGATAGCCCGTGAACCCGCGCAGGAACGGCGACGCCTGTCCGTGAGCGGTCTTCTGGATCACCGCGGAAGGAACGTCTTCGATCGCTTCCGGAAGCGTGCGGGACTGCTGCTCGAGCTGGACGCGGTTCTTCGAGAGTGCTTGTCCCGAGTAGGGCAGCGTGAAGAGGCGCGCTTCGCGGCGCGTCGCGGTGACGAGGACGTCCGCCGAGTCGCTCTCGGCCTCGGATCCGGTGTCGGTTGCGGAGTCGTTTGCGGACTCGTCGACGCCTTCGTCCTCGGTCGCCGCCGTGTCGACGGCGGCGGGTTCGGTCGGCGAGGCGGCGGCGCGCTCGCAGAAGAGAAGCGGGGTGGTGACTACGGCGGCGAGCAGCGCCGCGAAGAGCGTGGTTCGAGACCCGCTCGTCGAACTCCGGCTCCGGTCGAAGCCGGCAGCGACATGGGACATCCTGGATTCCTCCTTCGGTCGGCCCGCACGAGGGGGAGAAGCCACCCAGCGAGGCGATGAAATGCGCGGTGACGCGCTCGAACAAGTTCACTCCGAAGAGCACCCGTTCGGGCTGCGAACGTGCGAGTCGGGCTCGGGTTCGTTCTTTCTCGCGGATTCTCCCTCGCCGGTGCCCGGTCGGGCCGTCTGGCGTTGAGATTTCGAGGGGCGGGAGCATACAATGAGTCCGTCGAATGGCGCGCCGGCCGCGGCGCACGCAGCATCGGATCGGGTTCCCGGAGGAGTGATGAGGCAGATCGAAGCGCGAGTCATGACGCACCAACGAACCGCCGAGGCTGCGCCGTGTCGACGGCGTAGGTGGTTTCCGATCCTCGGGTTGCGGCTCCTCCTCGCGGTCGCGCCGGTGCTTGCGGTCCTGCAGGCGTCGACGCTCGCGGGCCGTCTCGACGAGGTCGACGTCCGCTCCGAGGTGCGCGACTTCAAGAAGACGTTCGAGCGCGGGAAGACCGGAGAGGATCGGGTCGCGGCCGTCGAGGCGCTCCCCGACGAAACCGGCGACGAGCGTCTCGCTAAGGCGCTCATCGAAGCGCTCGAGAATCACCTGAAGGTCGCCCATCGACTCTCGAAAGAGCTCGACAAGGCGAAGGAGGAGCTCGCGCCGTACATCAAGCCGAAGCTCCTCGACTCGGAGTGGACCAAGCGCGGTGAGCTCGAGAAGGCCCTCGCCGAGGTTGCGGGGCGCGTGGCTGCGGAAGAGCGCGTTGCGCTCGTCATCGTCGACAAGCTCGTCGAGCAAGAGAGCGACGAGGTCGTCGAGTTCCTCGCGGATTACGGGCTGCGCAATCGGTCGTGGCGCGTGCGGGCCGAGATCGTCGCGTCGCTCGGCCGGATGCGGCATCGCGCGGCGCTCGACACGGTCGTGATCGCGACGCAAGACAAGGACCCGCGCGTTCGCCAGGTCGCCGTCGAGCAAGCCGCGGGCATGCAGGGAAGCGACGACATCGACCGGTATTTGATCGAACGGATCGAGGACGAGGCGTGGCCGGTGCGAGCCGCGGCGATCGCGGGTCTTGCCAAGCGCAAGAGCGACGAGGCCGTCGGCCCGCTCATTCTGCGCCTCGGCGAAGAGGAGGGGCGTCTGCGCGACGACTGCGCGAAGGCGCTCGAGACGATCACGGGCCAGACCTTCAGCGACAACGTCCTGGCGTGGCGAGATTGGTGGGTGGAGAACCATCTCGAAGAACTCGAGGCCCGGTCGAAGCCGAGCGTTCGGCACGGCGGCGTCTCCTTCCAGACGGTCGAGACGAACAGTCAGGCGATCATGTACGTCATCGACATCTCCGACAGCATGAACGAGGCGGCCGCGAATGCCGAGGTCGGCGAAGGCGGGATGGCCAACCGCGACGACGTCGACCGATCGAAGTTCGACGTCATGATCAAGGAGCTCATCCAGACCATCGGCACGCTGCCGAGCGGCACGAAGTTCAACATGATCGTCTACAACCACGAAGTGAAGCGGTGGAAGGACGAGATGCAGCCCGTGAGCAAGAAGACCAAGAACGAGGCGCTCGAGTTCTTGCTCGAAGTCGAGCCCGAGGGCGGAACGAACATCTTCGATTCGCTCGCGCTCGCGATCGAGAGCGCCGGCTTCGGGGCGCAAGACCGTTACTACGCACCGCTCGTCGACACGATCTACTTCCTGTCGGACGGCGAACCTTCGGCGGGCCGCTTCACGGAGCGAAAAGAGATGCTCACCGAGATCGATCGCATGAATCGCTTCCGCCGCATCACCATCCACGCCATCGGCATCGGCAAGCTCCACGACAAGGAGTTCATGAAGCGCCTCGCCGACTCGCACGGCGGAACCTACGTGCAGCGTTTGTAGACGTTCGAGTCGCGAGAGCGGCCGTGACCGAGCCGGCGGCGGTTCGGTCACGACCGAGATCCGCTATTCGATTTCGATGCGGTTCGTACCGACCTCGAGTTCCAGCGTCTTCTGGAAACCGACCCCGGCCACGGTGACGCGGGACCACGTCGTGGCGAAGGCGAATCGCCCGCCCTCGACCGCTTTCATGGATCGCATGTCGCGGCGGTTGTCGGCGCTCCACCACGAGATGAAGTCCGCTTTCGAGTCTCGAAGCGTCAAGTTCACCTCGTGCAGAGGCGGGAGCTCGAGGGATACGACTTTGGTTTCGCCCGGCCCGATCGACACGTCGAATGCATGCCGGAACATCGGGCTTCGCGAGGTGAGCATGACCTGGAACTGGCCGGGCATGGCACTTTGCAAGGGGATCGTGAAGACCCTTTTGCCGTCACGCAGTTCGTAGTCGTCGGGATCGACCGCGAGGTCTCGACCGCCGTTTTCATGAGCAAGCAAGATCGTCGGCTTCTCGAGAAAGCCGCGCATCGAGTCGTACGTCTCGGGGGACGGCAGGGTGAGCGTGCCCGAGAGCGTCGCGGGTTTCGTCGTCTCGCCGCGTGGCGCCATCATGACGAAGGCGGCGGTCGCCGCGATCGGGCCGAAGCGTTCGTCTTTCACGGCGAAGTGACCGTCGTCGGCGAGCTCGAGTTCGGCGAAGGCTCGCCGCCAGGGTTCGCCCGCGTCCTTCTCGGTCGCGAGCCAACCGAGAAGCCCGTAGACGAGGGGGCTCTCGAGCGTGTAAGGGCGAGCACGCAAGCGGGATTGGTAGGCCTCGAGCTGCGAGTCTTCGAGCGGGCTCGCTTCGGCAAGGTAGCGGTCGGCCAAGGACAGGCACGCGGTAGCGATGTCACGTTCGTGCGCGTCGGATTTCTCCGAATCGGCGATCGGGCGCAGGGTCTCGACGAGCTTGTCGACGGGCGCGGTCTTCACGACGATGCTGAAGCGGTCACGACTGTAGTGCGCGAATGCGAGGGCAACGAGGGCGTATCCGGCGTCGACCGGATCGAGCGGCCCTTCGATCTGCAAGACCTCGGATTGGAGTGCGTCGGTGGCCACCCCGGCCGTGCGCGCGAACAACGGTGACCGATGTCCCGCGTGAATCAAGCCCCAGGTGACCAAGGCGTGTTCGAACAGTGTTCCGGGGACATCGCCGAAGTTGCCGCTTCGCATGCGTCGGGTGAGTGACCGCAACGAGTTGCGATCGAACCGTTCGGTGCGGTTCACGAACGCGACCACGGTGAGTGCCGTGACGGCGTCGGTTCCGAGCTTGCCCTCGGTGTCCTTCCATGTTCCGTCGGCAGATCGCTGACTCTCGATCCATCGCAGGGCGCGATCGACGGGTTCTGCGGCTTTGGCTGCTGTCGACGACGCGACCGTGAGGGCGAACATCAGCACGAGTGGCGCGGCGAGGGTTCGGCGTGCGAAGGAACGCGCAGATGCGTGCCTCGAGATCAAAGTTGCCTCCGTTTTCATCAAAGTTGCCTCTGTGGCAGGGAACGCAGTGTGTGTCGAATCCCAGGGGATCCTCGAGGGGCGATCCCTACGTGCTCGGCCACTCGGTATTCGGTCAGCGGTAGTCGGTCAGTAGCATTCGAGCGCTGGGGATTCGATTACTGCCACGAGGAGCGGTTCTTGCGCATCCACTCCTCGAGGTCGGCGGGGGATTCGATCTTCTTGCCGGTGATCTTCTTCAGGGCTTCGTGGCAGGCGGCGAGGGTTTCGTCGCGCTTCTTGCGACGGAGCTTCTTGAGACGATCGGCCTCTCGTTTCGCGTGGGCGGCTTCGGTGGCGCTGTCG
Organism: bacterium; assembly: GCA_030433195.1. Classification (GTDB taxonomy): domain Bacteria; phylum Planctomycetota; class JACOTG01; order JACOTG01; family JAUIME01; genus JAUIME01. The sequence goes on along the minus strand of JAUIME010000334.1, from coordinate 240 downwards.
GATCCGGTGTCGACGCGCACGGAGATGCCCTTGTCGATCGGCAGCGAGTTGATCTCGTAGAACTCGCGGAAGTTGCGGAGGATCTTGCGGTCGCCGAGGTTTCCGAGGGCGCGGATGGCGCCGATCGCGATCGCGTCGTCGTCGTGCGACAGGAGCTTCATGAACTCCTGCGCCGTCTTCGGGCCGCCAACGTGACCGAGCGCCTCGACGATGAGGGCCATGCGTTCGGGGGATTCGTCC
>JAUIME010001001.1 GCA_030433195.1 bacterium | reverse complement strand
ACCGATCGTCAGCAACATCTGCACGATCGTGCCGAAGATCGCCACGCGCCGTACGGCTTTGAGCTCTTTGAGCGAAAACTCGATCCCGATCGCGAACAACAACAATGCGACCCCGAGCTCGGCCAGCAGCTCGACCTCGTGCGGATCCGAGATCGAGATCCCCCCCGTGTGCGGCCCCAGCACGATCCCCGTGGCGATGTACCCGAGCATCACCGGCTGCCCGAGCCGATACGCGATCGACCCCAGCACCAGCCCGAACACGAGGATCAACGACAGATCGGCGACGATTCCCACGCGACACTTCCCTCCGCTACGCAACCCGAGATACCCGATGGAGCGGAGATTCTCGCTTCCGTCGCCGCCACCGTCGAGTTTCTCGCGAGATTCCTGGACCGGATCGTCGCGCGGCGGGGATACTGCCGTGAGGAGAGAAACCCCATGGCCGAACCTCTGACCGACGAAGCCGCACGCCTGCTCGCGAGTCGAAGTCGCATTCGAGCGCTCGCGCGCGAGCTCGTCTTCGACTCGTCCGACGTCGACGACGTCGCGCAGGATGCGTGGATCGAGACGCACGCCGAGCCGCGCCGAGAACGGACCGGCTACCTGCGCACGATGCTGCGCGGACTCGCCGCGAATCGGGAACGATCGCGCGAGCGGCGACGATACCGTGAAGAACGCGCCGCCAAGGCCGAGGCCCTCGCGAGTACGGACGAACTTGTCACGGAAGCCGAGGCGCAACGCAAGGTTCTCGACGCCGTCCTCTCTCTGCGCGAGCCCTATCGATCGTGCGTGCTGTTGCGCTATTGGGGAGATCACGAGCCTCGCGTGATCGCGAGTCGCCTCGGCATCCCCGTCGAAACCGTGAGGACGCGCTTGAAACGCGCGATGGCCGAGCTTCGGATGCGGCTCGACCGTGACTTCGGAGAGCGCGCGCGATGGCGTAGCGCCTTCGTACCGCTCGTCGTCCCGAGCGGGTCTCGCATCGGCACTTGGCTCGGATTCGGAGGACTGTTCGTGAGCACCTCGTCGAAGACTCTCGTGTCACTGGCCGCGATCGTGATCGCCGTGCTTCTGCTGCTCGGCGGCATCGAGCTTTGGCCGTTCGACGGTGAGATCCCCTCACAAATCGACGTCACCGTTGCCACGGACGCGAGCGAACCTCG
>JAUIME010001000.1 GCA_030433195.1 bacterium | reverse complement strand
CGCGAACTCGGCCCCGAATCCGCTGCTGCCGCGCGGCGAAGGACTGAACGTCGCGATGCCCGCCGCGGCCATGATCTGCGACGACGTGTCGAACGTGTTGCCGCCGCCGTAGAACGACTTGATGCGCACGAGGCGATCGGCCGGATCGGCGGGCGGGTTCTTCGGCGTCAGCAAGAAGCCGTGCAGCATGCGCTGCGTGCCGTCTTCGGTGCGGTCGAACGTGGGGAACGACACGCGCTCGGCCCGATAGTGCGCGATCTTGGACTCGATCTCCTCGGGGATCGACGCGAACGCGCTCCAGCTCGTCGCACTGACGTCGCCGCTGCGCGAGATCGCGAGGCGGCGCCCGCGCCAAGGGCTCTCGAGCGAGTTTTCGCTCACGAGCAGGTCGGTCCCGTCGGCATCGAGAACTCCGACCGTCGCGTCGACCGTCTCGCGGTGAAGCACCTCGCCCGACTCGGCATCGAGGATCTGTACTTCGGATTCGTACGGGCGACCGAGCACGACGAGCACGCTCGCGGGTTCCGTATCGAGCAACCGCGCCGACCGCATCTCGTCGCTGAAGTCGGTAAGACGCACCGGATCGCCATCACCGAAGTCGTACCGATAGAGGTTGCTGAATCCTTCCTCCGCCGACGTGAAGAGCAGCGACCCGTCGGCGAGCCAACCGTCGAGCTGCCCGACGCCGTAGCGCACCACGCGCGGCTCGTGCACGTACTCGAGACGGGGCGATGCGACGTCGAGGCGCACGCGCGCGAGGCTCTTCGTATTGCGCTGCCCGTCGTGCTGGATCGTGACGACGGCCGACTGGTTGTCGCTCGCGAAGTGCACCGAGCTCCACGTGAAGCGATCGGCGCCGCCGTCGTCCGACAGGATCGCGCGATCGTCGCCGGTTTGCATGTCGCGCACGCGAAGCGTGGTCACGAACGGTTCGGTCTCGCCCTTGCGCGCCAGGTAACCGAGGTAGCGGCCGTTCTCGGAGAACGACCATCCGTACGTGTAGTCGTTGTGCGTGATCTGTTCGATCGCGCCCGAGTCGACGTCGATCGCGTACACGTTGATGTGCTCGTCGTTGGCTTCGTCCGAGCTGATGTAGAGCTTGTTCGTGGCCGCGTGGTACTCGCCGCCCCAGAAGCTGCGCGTCGACCAGTCGATGTCGTTGAG
>JAUIME010000333.1 GCA_030433195.1 bacterium | reverse complement strand
TCCCCTCGAGGAACGGCACTTCGAGCACCTTGTCGTGCAGGATCGGGCCGTGGCCGAAGTAGCCGCCCTCGCCGAAGAGTTCGCCGTGGTCGGAGAGCACGATGACCCAGGTATTCTTCGGGACGAGATCGTAGAGGCGCGGGAAGATCTCGCGGTCGAGATGCCGGACGGCGCGCACTTGCCGATCGCGTAGCCGCGCCATCTCGTCCGGATCCGCTCCGTTGCGCAGGATTCCGTTGGGGCCGTTGAGCGGCGGGAGCTCCTCGGGGTCGTCGCCGGGAATCGTGTACGGGAAGTGCGTCTCGCCCGTGTTCATCAGCAAGAACGTCGGACGGTCGTCGCGGAAGACTTCGCCGGCCTCGATCGCGTCGAGCATCGCACCCATGTCGTTGTGCGCGTCCATGAGTCGGTAGCGGTCGAAGTCGGAGTTGATCGGCGTCGAGCGATTGATGACGGGCATCGAAACCATCGCGTGCGTGGCGTAGCCGAGCTCGTAGCGCAGAAACGTCGGCAGCCACAGCGACGGGACGAGGCGCTCGAAGTCGATGCGATCGGACTCGCGCGTGCCGAGCCGTTCGTTGTAGCGCTCGAAGTCGCGCTTGTAGTACTCCGACGCAAAGACGCCCGTGGGGCTGCGGTGCGGCATGAGCCCCATGAGTAGATTGTAGTGACTCGGCGCGGTCCACGGCGCGTACGAAACGCGACGCTCGATCGCGTCGAGTCCCCCGAACGGGCGCGCGATGTTCGCGGGCGCGGCCTCGACGAAGGTGTCGTGCCGACACGAATCGATCGTCACGACGACGAGGTTGTGGTCGGCCTGCGGATCGGGACGTCGACCGAACGCCGCGAGCGGATCCGTCACCACTAGCGATCGTCCTCGCGGTCGGCGTCGTCGGCCTTCGCGTCGTTCTCGGCGCCGTGCCAATACGGATGATCGGGCACACGGATCGTCACCGTGAGCTGATCGAAGCCCGCGAACCCGCCGCGGCGCCCTTCGATCTTGTGCACCTCGTACTCGATCATGAAGTCGGCTCCGCGCGCCGAAGCCGCGGCCTCGGCCGAACTCAGCGCCGCCGCGATCGCCTCTTGCAGATCACCGCGGTTCGACGTCCCCTTGAACTCGATCGGCGACGGCTCTTCCGACTCGTTCGCGGCATCCTCGCGCTCGGCGAACGACATCGAGACGCACGCCACGAGCGCCACCAGCGCGAACGCCATCCATCCCAGATTCTGCATCGATGACTCCTTGTTCGGATTCGATCGGTCGCTAGCCGTTCCCGCATCGCGTTGCGGCATCGGACGAGACTCCATCATACGACGCGGCCCGCGATGCTGCGGGATCTTGCGTCCTCGCCGGCTTGCCGTCGCTTCGAATCGACGCGTCGCGCGCGATGTCCTACGCTTCGAGTCCGCACGGACGCGGCCGATCGTCGGGCCGCGCCGCACCCGTAGACCCGAGCGACCGAACGAGAGCCATGACCGACCCTGCCGACCGGGACGCACCGTCCGACGCCGAACTGCGCGAAACCCTCGACCTGCTCGCCGAAGCCGGACAGCTCAAGCGCGTGCCGCGAAGCGGCTGGAGCCTCGCCGGGATCGCGCCGGCGGAGTCCGTCGCCGATCACGTCTACCGCACCGCCATCCTCGGGCACGTTCTCGCGCGCATGGAGGGCGTCGACGCCGCACGCGTCGTGATGATGATCCTCTACCACGACCTGTCGGAAGCACGCACGAACGACGCCCACAAGATCGCCGCGGGATACTTCGACACGCGCGCCGCGCAAGAAAAGTCCGTCGGCGAGCTCGAACGATCGACGCTCGACCTCAAGCGCGAGATCGCCACGCTGCTCGCCGAGGAGTTCGGCCGAACGACGCCCGAAGCCATCGTCGCCAAGGACGCGGACCGGCTCGAGTGCATCCTGCAGGGACGTGAGTATCACGAGGCCGGCTGGACGCAAGCCGCCGAGTGGTTCGAGGACAAGCGCGACATCCTCGCGACCGAGAGCGCGCAGCGACTCTACGACGCGATGGCGAACGACTGGAACACGACGCGCTGGCGTGACGGCCTCAAGCAGTCGGACCGGCCGAAGCGTTGAGTGCGTTCGAGCCGCTCACGAAACGCGAACTCCGCGAGCTCCGCGAGCTCGTCCGCGAACCGGGCATCCGTCGCGAGCAGAACGCGATCGTGCTCGAAGGACGCCGCATCATCGAAGACGCGCTCGCACACGGGATCGCGATTCGCGACGTCGTCTTCGACGCCGACCGCATCGCGCGCGACGCCGCCCTGAGGAGGATCGCCGACACGGCACGCGCGGAAGGCATCGCCGTCGGTGTCGCTCCCGCCGACCGTTTCGCCAAGATCTCGTCGCTTCGCACGCCGCCCGGCGTGCTCGCGATCGCCGATCGCCCGGCGTTCGACTTCAACGCGATCCTCGCGCGCGACCGCATCCGCCTCGTCGCGGCGATCGGGCTCCAGGATCCGACCAACGTCGGCGCGCTGATCCGCAACGCACTTGCCTTCTCGGTCGACGCGCTGCTCGTCACGCCCGAAACCGCCGACCCCTACGGTCCCCGCGCCACGCGCGCCGCGAGCGGGACCGTCCTCGAGCTGCCGATCTTCGAGCGCGACGCACGCGCCGTCCGCACGATCGCGAACGACCACGACATGCGCGTCTACGCGGCCGATTCCCACCGAGGCGAACCGATCGATACGGTGGACTTCGCGCCGCGATCGCTCGTCGTGTTCGGCTCCGAAGCGGCCGGACTCCCCGACGACTTTCTCGAAGCCGACGACGTGCGCGTGCGTATCCCGATCGATGCGCGCGTGGAGTCGTTGAACGTCACGTCAGCGGCCGCGATCCTGTTGCATCGGTTTCGCGGAAGCGAATGCGCCGAGTGAGGCGCGAGCGCGCATCGTGAAGACGCGTCAGTCGTCGAGCTTGTCGTCGAACGACTCCGGAAGGAAGTCGGGGATCTCGGGCGGCTCTTCCGCGTCGTCGTCGTCGCCCGGCTTCGGCGGACGCCGTTCGTGCAGATCGAGCGCTTGCTCGGCACGTCGTTGGATCGACAACTCTTCGTAGAGATCCTGGAGCTCGCCGGCCTCGAGCCCGATGCACTGGACGAGCAGATCGGCGAGCACGCCGAGCGGCAGCGGATCGTCGGGCAGCGTTCCTTCGCGTACACGCTCTTCGATCGCGGTCCGCAAACGAACGCGCAACTGAAGGGCATCCGAATCGGGAACCCCCTCCTCGGCGACCTCGTTGATCTTCACCTTGCGGTAGTCGCGATCACTCTCGACCTCTTCGAGGTGAACGCGCGAAATCCCGACGAGCCAGATCATGAAGCGTCCGCCGTCGAGGCGGCGGTGCCGGACGATCTCACCAAGTCCGGCAATCGAATGCACGTCGGGCGACCCGGCCATGTCTTCGCGTTCGTCCGGCTTGACGTTGGCGACCACGAGACGGCCCGCGCGATCGAGCTCGTCTTCGACCATCTGCCGATAGCGCGGCTCGAACACGTGCAGCGGGAGCACGGTACCGGGAAACAGAACGACGTCGGCGAGCGGAAACATCGGAACGACACTGGTCGTCGTCTCGTCGGGATCCGATCCGTCGTCGTGCGGGGGCCGCATTTCGGGTCGATCGTCCAAGGTTCTGCCTCGGCGCTACGTGGTCACCCCCCTCACCTCTCCTCACCCTTCGATCGTAGCATGCGTGCCGGTAGCCCCCCCCTGCGCTCGCACGCCCTTCGGCTCACACGATCTTGCGGTTGCTCGAGAGTCGTTCGACCTGGTCGCGGCCCGTCGCGCTCGCGGGCGATTGCGGCATGCTGAGGCTCGGAACGCCGCGCGTGGGGCGAGGCGGCTCGAAACGGGCCCCAGCGGCCACGATCGGACCGGGGGTGCGACGCGCCAGCGGCAGAGGCGCCTTCTCGTCGAAGTCTGCCGTGAGGTCCATGCCCTCGAAGGGCGTCATGTCCGGCTCGCTGAAGATCGCTCGAAGCTTCTTGAACACGTCTCGTCTCCTCGTCTGTGGCCCCGTCCGCGCCGACAGAATCGATTCGCAAGCCGGGGACCAATCGACCCAGACCTCGAAGGAGACGCTATAAATCAATAACCAAAAGACACTTGCGATGACCGACACCGACAGACGAAGTGGCCGCGGTGGCCGCGGCACGGCTCTCAGGCTGAGAATCCCCTCGTTTCGAGCGAATCGATCCGAACTCTCGACGGCCCATGGCGCATCGAGAACGACTCGCGGGCCCGCTCGGATGCTCGCCTCAGCCGGCGGCCTGGTCGAGGAAGCGGTCGCGCGTCGAAGGTGACGGAAGACGGCAGGCATCGGCCTTGCCGAACCAGCGGTAGCGTCGAGCCGCCACGAAACGGTAAACGGCATCGCGCAGGAACGGCGGCACGACGACGAATCCGTAAGCGAGCGGCCAAGGCATGCGCAGGCGTTTGGCGACGCGCAGCGCGGCACCGGATCGAGTCCACGCACGCTCCCCCTCGACGACGACGACGGTCGACGGCACGCCCCCCTCTTCGCTCACGAATCCGTGCTCCTCGAGGAGCTCCCGACCGATCGACGATTGCAGGGCCGCGAAGCGGAACACGCCCTTCGGGTCGCGCGCGAGCGTGAACTGCACGAAGCGGTCGCAAAGCCCGCACTCGCCGTCGTACAGCACGATCGGATGATTCGTCGTCATGATGGTTCCTCGGGACAAGCCTTGGGCGCCTCGACATCGACGCCGGCCCGCGATCGGGTCGCGACGCGTGAAGCCGAGAGTCGTCAGCCGCACGGCCTGTCACCTCCGCAGGCCGCGACGCATCGTATACCGTATAACGTTCGATGAACCCTCGAAGAATCGGTTTCAGGAGGAGCGTGACGTGAGCGAAACGCAAGACGAGGTTCGTGACTTCTTGAACGGCGCGCGCTTCGCCGTCGTCGGCGCGTCGAAAGACCGCTCGAAGTACGGCAACAAGGTGTTGCGAGCCTACCAGCAAGCCGGGAAGACGGTCTATCCGGTCCATCCGAAGGAATCGGAGATCGAAGGCGAGACGGTCTACGCCGACCTCGCCGCGCTTCCCGAATCGGTCGACGGGATCTCGATCATCACTCCGCCGGCCGTCACCGAGTCGATCGTCCGGCAGGCCGTCGATGCCGGCATCGAGCGGGTGTGGATGCAGCCCGGTGCCGAAAGCGAGGCCGCGATCCAGGCCGCAAAGGACGCGGGACTGCACGTCATCGCCGGCGGGCCTTGCCTGCTCGTGGCCGTCGGCTACCGCGAGTAGCGCGTCCGTGCGGTCGCGATCCGAGCGTGACCCGGTTTCGGAAGTGCAACGGTTGATTGCGATTGGCGAAAAAAAACTCCGTCGCGAGCGCCGTCACTCGTACAAGCGTCCGCCGGTTGCCGCAGTCGTGACACCCGATACGGTCGCGCACTCAACTCTCGCGCGCGCCGTCTTCTAGGATCGATGTCGAAACGCGTTCGTTGCGTCGTCTTTCGAGAGACGATTGGGACACCTTGTACGGACCCCCGCGGACGACGGACACACCGCATCGTTCGACGCGCGAAATTGCCTTGCGCGCCCGCGAGCGCTCTCCTAGATTCGCGTCTCGACGACCCGTCGGGGCTGAAGTCGACGCGCGATGCGCACGGCGACCGAAGCCCCTGACTCGGAGCCGAGCGCATGCGAATCGAGCGACGACCCTCGAAGCGAAACGCCGTGACGTCAGAGACGACGGCACGACTCGATTCTCTCGCGCAACGTCCGTTCTCGGTCGCCTCCGTCTTGAAGCCGAACGGAGCGCGACGAGGATGGCACGCGGTTCCCGTCGAAGACCGCGAGCGATCGTGGTCGGGCCCCTCCCCGCAACCGTCGGCTTCGACGGATCGACCTTTGGATCCCGCTCGTTCCGGGCGAAAGAGGCGCGCGCGTGACTGATGCCATCCAGCTGCGAATCGAGTAGCGACGACCCCGACCCAGCCCGAGTGCAGTCACGCCGGACACGGCGCCGCAACGTCTGGAACAGCACGAGCCGAGAGAAGCGCGCTTCTCTCGGCTCGCTTTCGTTTCGTCACTCGTTGCCGACGCCGTGCATCGGTCCGCTCGCGTCCGCGCCCCCGAGCCGGATGTCTCGCTCGAGCTCTTCGAAGCGGTCGAACGACTGCTCGACGCTCGCGCTCGGCCAGTGATACCGCACCATCCGCTCCACGGGTCGATAGGCGCTCGTG
>JAUIME010000332.1 GCA_030433195.1 bacterium | reverse complement strand
CTCCACTTCGTAGCCCGACTTGTTCTTCTGTTCGACGAAGGTCGCCGACAGGACCGCACCGCTCGTCGCTTCGGCAACGGTCGTCGCCGCCTGCGACAACGACACCGACGCGGCGCGCAGCGTCTTCTCCATCGCCGCGGCATCCGGCGGCAACTTCCCGAGGTCGGTGCCGATCGCGCGGACGGCGACGGGAACGAGCAACACGCAAACGGCCAACGCGGCCGCGATGAATACGAGACGTTTCATGGCAATCTCCTTGTGAGTGCACCCTCACGCGATGAATCGTTCGACACGTGGCCGCGCGCGGCGCGACGACGTGGGATCCTCCGACAAAAAAGCACGGTCCGCCTTCGTTCGAAGACGGACCGTGCATGGTATCGATTTCTCGCGAGAGCGCAATCCGCGGAACGTTGCCGCGGAGCCGCCGCGCGCTATTCGCGCGCGACGCGCATCACCATCACGAGCGGACGACTCGACGCCTCGCCCGACGGCGTGAGACCGACGACCATGAGGTGATCGAGCGGCGCCTTGAGCGTCGACGCGAGCTTCGACGTCGACTGCTGGACCGGCTTGCCGTCGCCCGGATTCGTGATCAATCGGATGTCGGCGTTCAGTGTCACCTCGACGGCGCGACGGTCGGAGACGAGCCGCGCCCGCCCGCCGATGAAGATCTCGCCCGATGTGAACGAACTCTTCGTCTCGAACTGCGAGGTTTCGAGGCATCGCACCGCCGCTCGGCCGGAGATGCCGTAATCGCGGAGGCCGAGCCGCTCGAGCTCGGTCTTCACACGCGCGGCATCGGGAATCCCGTCGAGACTCTCGCCTCCCGACGAAAGTACGAAGAAGTGCATCACGAGGCTGCCCGTCTCGACGTCGAGCTCGCGGACGAGCGCACGGATCTTGTCGATCGTCTCGGCTCGATCGCGAAGCACGAGGGCGTTACGCGTCGTGTCGACGACGATGCGGCCGTAGTTCGAGAGGTGCATCTCGGCAACTTCGTGCAATTCACGCGCGGGCCGATGCGCGACGGTGAGGATCTCGGTACGAATGCTGTCGCCGCTGCCCCGCGTCTGCCGGTTCTCGACGGGAACGTCGAGCTGCTCCACCATCTCCGCGAGACGTTCGAGATTGCCGCGCGTGCCGTACGCGATGATGCGATTGGCGCGCGGATCCGCGGTCATGTCGAGCATCATCCATCGGCCCGCGATACTTCTCACGACGTCGAGCGTTTCGGACGCGATGCCGTGCTCCAACGTGAGGATGCGCATCTCTTCGACGGCTTTGTCCTTGTCGTCTTGTGCAACGACGCCCGAGGCTACGAGGGCGACCATCATGCAGGCGACCCACCACAGAGAGATTCGTTCGATCTTCATGTTCCGGTTTCCTTTCCTCGATCGGAGCCGAGGTCGGCTCCTCGACCGGTTTCGTAGACCCAAAAGATGTGAATGTCGTCTTGCTCGCTCGGGAGCGCGACCACGAGTGGATCGGCGGGCGATGCCGCTTCGGTCGCATCGACCGAGTCGGACACGTCACCGTCTCGCGGACGCTCCGCGTCTCGCGCGATCCAAAGCGCGGCGACGACGTCCGGAGACGGTTCCACCGAGGCGGACCCGCTGGACGGACTCGCCGTTCGACGCGCCGCGTCGCCCACGTCCGCCGTCGTGACCTCGCGGGGTGAAGATTCGCGCACCGTCCGCGATGCCTCGTCGATCGACCACCAGACGCCGGCACCGATCGCGAGAACGCAAGCGGCCGCGATCGCGACCCCGCGAATCCGGCGCACGACCGTGCCGCTGAGCGGTTCGCTCCCGATCGGCGATGGCGACGTGTCGACCCGCCACGCATCGCCCAGCTCGGTACGACCCGCTTCCCCGACGAGATCGACGATCTCCGCGAGCGATTCGTACTCACGACGCAGCTCGGGCGACCGCTCGCACTCGGCGTCGAAGTCGCGCGCTTCGTCGGCGTCCATCTCGCCGTCGAGCCGCCGATGCACGCGCGCTGTCCGATCTCGTCCTCGCGGTTCCGTCACGTTCTCGTCCTCGTCGTCGGTTCGGTACTTCGTTCCGCTTCGTGTCGCGTCAGGCGTCGCGAGCCAATCCTTGCTTGCGCCGATACCGCTCGAGCTTGCGCCGCAGAGCCTCGCGTCCGGCCCAAGCATGAGCCCGCGCCGTCGATTCACGAATGCCGAGGCACCGCGCGATGTCGGCGAACGCCATGCCTTCCATGTCGCGCAGCACCACGACTTGCCGACGCATGCGCGGGAGCTCCAACACACGCCGCCACACTTCTTCGCGCAGCTCTTCGCGCTCGGCCGACGCTCGCGGGTCGTCGCCCGCTCGACCGGCCGCGTCGGGATCCGACGCCGCGACGACCGGCAGATGACGACGACGACGAGCGCGGGTGCGGGCCGCGTCGATCGCGATCCGCAACGCCGTGCGAACGAGCCACCCTTCGACGTCGTCGGGCAGGCGACTCGCGGACGCGGCCTTCGCGAGTCGGGCGATCGCCTCGTCGGCGGTCTCCTCCGCGTCGGTCCGGTTGCGCAGCACCCGCGAGGCGACTGAAACGAGCCGTCCGCGAAACGCGATCGCGTCGCGTTCCCACGCCGGGATCTCGCTCGCCGCGGCCGGCGTCTCGTCGTTCGATCGTCTCGGTGTCGCGCGCTGCATGGACGATGGACGAATCAGGGGCGGGAATCGCTTATCCGAAAGCGGGAGAAAAATCGGGAAGGCGACGACGGAGGAGGCCCGATTCGTCGTAGGTCGCTTCAGGGCAGAAACTTGGGTACAGAAGCCTGCCATCGGCGGGAGCAGGGACACGGAGCGAACGACGCCACGCGAGCCGTCGGGTCCGCTCGCGTGGCGCTCGTCGTTCGATCATCGAGGTCGGGATCAGCGGCCTTCCGGCGCGATCCGCGAGACCGTCAAGAAGACGGCCAATCGGCGCTCGCCGTGCCGCGCCGGAAACGCGACCGTCCCGCCGAGCTTCATGGTGACCGTGGAGCCGATCTCGACCGACGTCACCACCGGAACGCCGACGGGCCCGAGCGGCGTCGACTCCTCGCGGATCGGCCGTTGGAGCTCGTTCAGCTCCATCTCGAAGTCGACTTGCACTTCCGACTCGGCAACGAGCGTCGCACGGCCATCGAAACGCAGTCCGTCCATGAGCGACTCGATGACCGGGACCTCGACCGTCCGATCGCCCGGCTCGACGTGCTCGAAGACTTCGTAGGACTTCACGTAGCGAACGTCTCTCGCCAGCGTGATCGAGGCGCGCATGCCGCTGCGAACGGTTAGCCGCGGCGACGTCAGCACCTCCATCCCCGCCAACGTGAAGATCCGGTCGCGCAGGTCCGCGTCCGTGAGATCGACACGCGGCTGCCCGTTCTCGAAGACCGACTCGAAGGCGGCGTCGGGCATCTCGGCGAACTGCACGTCGACCATGAGCAAGTCGAAGGCGCTTCGTCGTTGCAGGTCCAGGAACTGACGCATCCATTCGTGCTGACCCGAGGTTCCATCGAGCACGATCATTCCCGGCGACGGCGCTTCGAGTCGCGGTTCGTCGGCGGCGTAAGGTCGGGGCATCAGCTCGCGCGCGATCTCCATGTACGACTCGATCCGGTCGCGCATCACGCTCGCCGAGGCCGCGGGATTCTCGGCTCGCGGCTCTTCGACGAGGTCACGAACGTCGTAGATCGCGATGGTCTTGTCGTCGTCGGTCGCCGCGAAGACGGCACCCGCGAGAAACAGCAAGGTCGCCACAACGCCGACGATGCCACGCGCCGCGTGATACGAGGGATTCAGGTGACGAACATTCGTCATCGAGGATTCTCCTGTTGTCGAACGAGGATACGAGTGGGTCCGATACGATCCCGCGGCCGCGGGGGATTCATCGAGCTCTCGGCGACCTGGACGCTCGTACGTCCGGAGGCCGAGTCGAAGGTCGTGCGGTGGGAGCGTCCCGCCACCGTGGTCGCGACGCTCACGCGATAGCGCGTCACCGAGGCATCGCGCGTTGCCGCGATCTCCGTTTCACGCGGAGGAACCCGATCGAGCGACGGCCGCGAGGGCCATGCCATCACGATCGCAAAGACCGCGGCGGCCGCGATCGAGCCGAAGCCGACCGCACGACCGAAGCCCGACGTCGCGGGCGCGAGGGCGGCAGGCGCGGGCAGCTGCGATTCGACGACGCGCATCGCCTCGACGAGACTCGCGAACTCCTCGAGCCGCGTCGGGTCGGCTTCGAGAGCCTCGCGGACGAGCGGATCGTCGAGCGGATCGGCGCGGCGATCGAGCCGATCGTGAATGCGCTCCCAAAGCGCGTCGTGCAGCGAGTCGTCGTTCATCGATCGTCCTCCTCGCGCGGTCGCGTCGCGAGCTTGCGCCGCGCACGATGCAGATGCGATTTCACGGTCCCCTCGGGCATCGCGAGCTCGGTCGCGATCTCACGGATCGATCGGCCGTCGCGATGAAACCGCACGAACGCCCTCCGCTCCGCGTCGCCGAGCGCGTCGAGCCGCGACGCCACGATCGCCTCGCGATCCGCGGCGACATTCGCATCGGCGCGCCGCCGCGACCGCGGATCCTCGATCTCGACATCGCCGTCGCCCAATCCGAGCGGCTGCCGGCGTTCGCGCTCGCGGTGATCGAGAACCACGCGAAACGCGATCCGAAGCATCCACGACCGGAGCGAGCCCTCGGGACGATACGCATCGCGATACCGAAGCGCTCGCGCCATCGCCTCCTGCGTCAGATCTTCGGCGTCGTCCGGCGCGATGCGGCGCAAGAAGGCGCGCACGCGCGAACGCGTCGCCGCGATCCGCTCGTCGAGCGAGATCGCCGGAGATGGCGGGAGCGACGAATCCATGGGTTCCGATCATCCCCTACCGGCGAGCCTCGCGAAAGGTTGCAATCGTCACGAGAAAAGGGCCCACGCGCGTTCAGGCCGAGCGACTTCCGCTCGTCGGACGGCCCCGATACAATGGCCGCATTCACGAGCGCACCCCGCCGCGCGGGAGCCTGCCCCCGGGTCTCGGGGGCCCAGTCGCGACATCGATCCTCCGGAGCCCATGGACGGCAAGCCGGCATCTCCCATCCCCGAAAGCGACGTCTCCGTCGAGCTCGTGCGGCGCGCCAAGCATGGCGACGCGCACGCGTGGGACGCGCTGTACCTCCGCTATCGCGATCGACTGCTGCTCTACACGCGATGCCGGCTGGGACCGGCGTTGCGGACGCGGCTGCAATCCGAGGACATCTTGCAGAGTGTCTTCAAGGACGTCGTTGCCGACATCGATCAGTTCGAGCCCGAAGGTGCCGATTCGCTGAATCGCTACCTCCACGTGTGCGTGCTCAACAAGATCCGCAAGAAGTTCCAGTACTTCAACGCCAAGAAGCGCGCCGGCGACATCGCGCTCACCGACTCGATCGCCGAAGACGTTCCCGGTGCGTCGCAGGAGTCGCTCGACTATTGGGACTCGGAGCTCTACGAGAAACTCGAACGCGCGATCGGCAAGCTCCCCGAAGCGATGCGCGAGGTGTTGTTCCTTCGAGCATTCGAGAACCAGTCCAACCAGAAGGCCGCCGAAGTGCTCGGGAAGTCGGGCGACGCGACGTCGAAGCTCTACAACCGAGCGCTCTCCCGTTTGGGTTTGTGGATGAGCGGTTTCGCCGATGAGTGACGCGTCCCGCCTCGAAGACCTCGTCGCCGATTTCCTGGACGCGCGCGAGGACGACCCCACACTCGAACCGGCCGCGTTCGCGGCGCGTCACCCCGAGTATGCCGAGCGCCTCGTCGAGGCGATCGAGGCGACACTGCAGGCGTTGCACGCGATGTCGGACGCGGCGCCGCTCGAACAGAAGCGCATCGGCGCGTATCGCATCCTCCGCGAAGTCGGACGCGGCGGCATGGGCATCGTCTACGAAGCCGAACGAAGCGGAAAGCGCTACGCGATCAAGCTCATTCCGTTCGCGCCGCTCGGCGACGCGCGCGCCATCGAGCGCTTCCGGCGGGAGATTCGCGGTCTCGCGCGACTCGACCATCCGAACATCGTCGCGATCCACGACGCCGGCCTGCAGGACGGCGCCCCGTACATCGTCATGGAGTACGTCGACGGCGAGTCGCTCGCATCGGCTTCGAAAGACCTCTCGACGCGGCGGGCGGCCGAGATCACGCGCACACTCGCGCGCGCCGTCGAAAGCGCGCACGAGCGCGGCATCATCCATCGCGACATCAAACCGCAG
>JAUIME010000331.1 GCA_030433195.1 bacterium | reverse complement strand
AACCGACGTTCGTACGGCACGCGCGCGAGCGCGTCACGCCACGCGGCGTTGCTGACGAGGATCGTCGCGTAATCGGAGTAGACGACGTCGAGCCCCGAGCGCTCGAGCACGGCGGTCGTGTGCTCTTGAAGCTCGTCGAGTGTCAGCGGGGCGACGGCGCCCGACTCGGCGACGCGCTCCTCGGCGAGGCGCTTCAGCAGATCGCGTTCGGCCCGGTCGTCGGGGATGTTCGATTGCGCGGGCCGATAGGGTTGCTTCGGGACCTGCGGCGGCAATCGGAACTCGACCTCGTCGGAAACCGGGGGCTTGCCGTTGGCAGCGTGCGCTCCGGACGGTCGTTCGGACGTCATGTGTAGGCTCCGAATCCGAAGAACCAGTGCTTCTTGGCGAAGCGGTAGAACCAGTTCTTCTCGGGAATCGCGTTCTCGGGATCGTACTGGCTCGGCCGCGACGTCATCGCGGCGAGCTCGTTGCCGGCCGTGCCACGGATGGTCGTGTCGCGGCAACCGTGCCGCTCGACCACGTCGGCGAGCAGGTCGGGGCGCTCGAGCACGATGCAGCCGCGCGTGGCTTGCGCGGCCGTCTTGCGGAAGTCGGCGAGCATCTTCGATTCGGTCATCGTCTTGAAGAGGTCGCCGTCGTTGTCGCGGATCGACTCGTTGGCGAACTGGATGATCGGGCACGGCTCGACGTCGCCGAACGGGCTGATGTGGTGGCTCACGCCGGTCGCGGCGGGGCACAAGGCCTCGCCCTTGTCATCCCAGTACGCGTCGATGAGGACGATCGGTTTCTCGTTGCGCATCTCGACGACGAACTTGCGCACCGCGAGGATCTGCTCGGGCGAGAGCGCGAGCTGCGGGTTCGAGACCGGGCCGACCGCGCGATACGTATGGAACCAATTGTAGTGCACGCCGAGCTCGATGAGCCGATCGATCCACTCTTCGCGCACGAGGTCGTCGAAGTTCGTCTGGCAGACGCTCGTCGCGACGCCCGTGATCAAACCCTCGTCGACGCAGTTGCGGATCCCGGCGAGCGTCTTGTTCAAAACGCCCGAGCGGCCGCGGCGCTCGTCACTGACCGACGCCGTTCCCTCGACGCTGATGAGCGGCGTGGCGTTGCCCACCCGCGCGAGCTCCTTCGCCATCTTCGGCGTGATCGGATGCCCGTTCGTGAATACCTGGAAGTAGCAGTCGCGGTTGGCGTCGAGAATGTCGATGAGCTGCGGGTGCATGAAGGGCTCGCCGCCGAGGATCCCGAAGAAGCTGTTGCCGTGCTTCTTCGCGTTGCCGATCATGCGATTCATCTCGTCGAGCGGGATGATCGACTGCGGCTTGTCGACGTCGACCCAGCAGCCCTGGCAGCGCAGGTTGCACGAGTTCGTGATCGAGATGAACAGGAACGGCGGGAACACCTGCCCCTGTTTCAGGCGCTTCTTGAATCGCTGTACGGAGCGCATGCCCTTGTAGCCCATCTTGTACGAGACGTTCCACAAGAGTCGGGGCTTGGTCGTTCGGACCATCCGGAATCCGAGAGCGGTCATGTTGCGGATCATCGTCAGATTCCCCAGTCGTCTTCGGTGGGCGCGGGGCGCGTGTCGCGAACGGTCTGCGATCGCTTCTGCCGCTCCTCGAGTTTCTTCTTCGCGCGCTCGGCGCGCTCCTGGATGTCGCCGGCGCTCGGCAGCGTCATGAGCACTTCGTCCGGGATCTCGAGATCTTTCTTGAGTTTCGCGAGACACTTCTTGCGCTCGAGCAGCGCGCGCGACTCGTCGCGTTCGGTCGAGAAGCGTTTGCGCGCCTCGGTGGATCGCTGGCGCAAGGAACCGTACAAATCCCCGCCGAGGAGCGTCGAGATGTCGACCTTCATGGCTTCGCTCTGGACGTCTTCGGCGCGTACGACGTCGCCGTTGATCGGCCCCTTCTTGTACTTCGGGAAGAGGATCGCGACTTCGGGACACACGCGCGAACAGGCGGGGCAGTCGGTCTTGCAGTGGCTCTCGTTCTGCACGGTGATCTGCTTTTCTTGGTCGACGCCGTAGACGTCGAACAAGCAGAATGTCAGGCACTGCATGCAGTTCGTGCAGCGGTCGTAGTCGATGACCGGGAACCAAGGCTTCCAGGCGGCGAGGTCGCGGGCGCCCGCCGCGCCGCGCGCTTCGGTGGCGAGCGCGAGCACGTCGTCGGCGTCGCGTCCTTCGATGTCGTGCACGGTCGCGCCGTCGACGTCGATGGGGCGACCGTCGAAGCGACCGAGGACGAGGACCGTGTCCGCGTCGGCGGGGCGGACGTCGCCGCTCGCCGCGGGTCGCGTGACCTCGAAACCGTTTTCGAGCAGCTTTGCGAGGAGCTCGAATCGGAATCCTCCGTCGAGCGGCTTCGCGCCGTCGCCCTCGAAGAGCACGATGCGCAGGTTGGATCCGGCGGTTCGGTTCACGAGTTTCGGGTGTCCTTGTCGGGGTCGGGTTCGGTCGCGTCGTGCGCGGGACGGGAGTTCGCCGCGGCGGAGACTCCGTTCGTGGTGGCCGCTTCAGCGAGCAAGTTCGCGACGATCGATTCCGCGCTCTCCTCGCGCATGTTGAGAACGCGCGCCGATTCGGGCAGCGGCGACTTCGCGCCGTGGAAGAGCCATCGGACCGCGCGCGGGAAGCACGCCGCGATGCGCACGTCTTCGCCTTCGGCTCCCGCGAGGCGCGCGAGCGACGGATCGTCGCGTGCCGCGAGATCACACAGATCGGCCACTGCGTCGAACGCCACGTCGGCTTCGGACAGTCGACGCAGCACCTCCTTCTTGACGTCCTCGGGGACGACCTTCGCGTAGGTGCAGTGACAGAACAGGATCCGACGATTCAAGCGGGGCCTCCTGCGGTGGC
The DNA here is from genome assembly GCA_030433195.1 of bacterium. GTDB lineage: Bacteria > Planctomycetota > JACOTG01 > JACOTG01 > JAUIME01 > JAUIME01. Next base: position 3,380 of record JAUIME010000331.1, on the reverse strand, counting down.
GTCGTCGGGTACGTCGGCCGCGACGGCCGTCGCGAGACGATGCGTGGGCACGGGGCGTCCCGGCCGCAGTTGCTCGAGGTGCTCGATCGAGAACCGCAACCCGTCGGTCGAGCGCGTCGCGACGGTCGTGAGCGCATCGCGAAGCGTGTCGCGGAAGACTTCGGGGTCGCCCTCGGCGCGCAGGTTCACGACGAGCTCGCCGCCGTCGACGCGGTCGAGCAGCGACTCGCGCAGATCCGGCTCGTCGAGGTCGTCGACGAGGCTGACGACGGAGAGCGTTCCGGTCCCGTCTTGCGGGTCGAGCGTCATCTTGAGATGCGCGACGCACGAGCCGTCGGCCGCGAGCCGTTCGCGGATCGTCGAGGTCAGATCGAGGAGCGTCCGGTTCGCGTCGAACGGCGCGTCGCTCGTGACCGCGATCGTGGCGTTCAACCAACCCAGGAGGGCTTCGCCCTCGGCGTACGTGTCGTAGTCGATGTCCATCGCGCGGCCCGTGGGATCGAGTAGCGCGTTCGTGTCGGTGATGCGGTCGAACCACGCGTCGAGACCCTCGCCCGTCTTCGCGCTCACGCAGAAGATCTCGGCCCGCGGGTTCGCCTTGGCGAGCGCGGCGACGAGCGCCGTGCGCGCGTCGTCGTCGAGCGTGTCGCACTTGTTCACGACGAGGATGTCGGCCTCTTCGAGCTGCTTCTCGTAGACGTAGGCGACCTTGCTCGAGAACGACTTGCCGGTCGCGATCCCGAGGATGCGCGCGGCGCGGCGCGGATCGACGAGCACGCTGAGCGGCGCGACCGCGAAGCGATCTCCGTAGATGCGTCGCAGCGGATAGGACACCGTGGCGACGAGGTCCGTGCAGCTTCCGACGGGTTCGGCGAGGAAGACGTCGGGCGCGGCGTCGCGCGACAAGGTGTCGGCCGCGTCGAGCAGCGAAGCGAAACGACAGCAGAAGCAGCCGCCCGTGATCTCCTCGACCGGGAGCCCGGTCGTGCGCAGCAGCGCGGTATCGACGAGGCCGTCGCTCTGGTCGTTGCAGATGAGTCCGACGCGCTCGCCGCGGTCGGCGATGCGGCGCGCGAGCTTCGCGATCGCCGTCGTCTTGCCGGCCCCGAGAAACCCGCCGATCATGACGTAGCGCGCGATCGCGCTCGCGTCGGTGCTCGGGACGGTCGTTGGCGATTCGTCGGCGTTCGCGCTCGCGGCGCGCTCATCCGGTCTCATGGCGTTGCCCCAGCATCTTCTCGATGGTCGTGTCGAGCGTCGCGACGTAGCCTTCGACGTCGAAGCAGCCCGTGTCCGGCTCGCCGCGCATGCGGAAGAGCCACCCGCGATCGTACGGATCCTTCGTGAGCCGTTCGATCGAGTCGTCGAGCTCCGGATTGGCGCCCTCGAACGTGCCGCTCATGGGCGCGAACAGATCGGTCACGGCTTTGAACCCCTCGAGCCAACCGACGACTTGTCCCGTCTCGACCTCGGTCCCCGAAGCGGTCTCGAAATCGAGCTCGACCGCTTCGCCGAGCATCCGTGTCGCGAACTGCGTGAGCCCGACGCGCCAGATCCCGTCGTCCTCGCGCTGCAGCCAGTAGTGACCCGCCGTGTAGAGCGGCTCCTTCGGCAAGCGCGTGGAGAACCTGGACCTCTTGTAGTGGATGCGCTCCGACGCCATCGGCCTCAATCGTTTCATCAACCGTAAATTACGAGATCACTCGCCTCCCGATCCCGTATTCGATGCAGGAAACGAATCCGGGCAGCGGGACGGGGCATCGTACCCCGTGCGGCGCGAAAGTTCGACGCTAACCCGGACTATTCATGAGCCGTCGCAGCCGGCGCCTCGTGAATCGTCCGGGTCAATCGGGGGCTCCCCCGGCGGCCTCCCAGATGCCGTCGGGAGCCTGGCCGATGGCGGCGTCGAAGTCGTCGGGAATCGCGACCGCAGCCATGCGGCCTGTCTCGGCATCCTTGGCGACGCTCACGGCCGTCATGTCTCCGAATGCCGCGATGGCCGGTTTGGCGTCGCTGTCGGAAGAAAGGCGTCGGACGACGAAGCCGTATCGGATCGCACGCCGGCGTTTCTCGCGGACGACGAGGTGGACTTCGATCTCGTCCCCGAATCGCAGCGGCGCCTTGTAGTCGCACCGGGCCGAAACGCGCGGCCAACCGTGGCTCGAGTCGCCGCCGAAGTGCAGCGGGAGGCCGAGCGACCGATAGAACTCGTGCTCGGTCGCTTCGAGATAGCGGAAGAAGTTGGCGAAGTGGACGATGCCGGCGAGATCGGTGTCGGCGAACTCGATCCGGCGGGTCGACTTGAACTCGTAGCGGCTCATGCGCCTCCGGGCGGGCCAGTGCGAAAGCGAGTCCCCGCCGCAGGGTCGTGAAAGATGACGGCAGGGTAGTGAATCGCTATCCTAGTGGGCTTCGAATCAATACTTACGCGGGTCGCAGTGTAGCTCACCCGAGCCGCGAAGGCACCGAAACGAATCGGAGACGTCTTGATGAGCACGAGCCCTGAAGCCGGAGCCGCCACGGGGGCGGGCCAAGAAGCCGCCGTCCGCGAGGCCGCCGACGCGCTCGACGCCCACGTCCGCGACGTGGTGGCGTGGCATTTCTCGCCCGAGACCGGGACCCCGTTCTGGCTCGATTGGGCCGCGAAGGCCGGCTGGGACCCGCGTGAAGAGATCCACGGGTTCGCCGATCTCGAGCGATTCGGGCACTTCGAGGACGAGTGGCTGCGAGGGGGCCCTGCACGACGCTGGGTGCCGAAGGCCTACGCCGACCGACCGATCTACGTGTTCGAAACCGGCGGAACGACCGGGATTCCCAAGATCCGCACCAACAGCGAAGACTTCCGCACCGATTACGAGATGTTTTCGGAGACATTACCGGAAGCTTCGTTCCCGAAGGGTTCGAACTGGCTCATGCTCGGGCCGTCCGGGCCGCGCCGCTTGCGTCTCGCGGTCGAGCACCTCTGCCAGTTCCGCGGCGGTATCAGCTTTTGCGTGGACCTCGATCCGCGTTGGGTCATCAAGCTCATCAAGCGCGGTGCCCTGGACGAACTGAAGCTCTACCAAGAGCACGTGATCGATCAGGCGATGACGGTCCTCTCGGCCGGCCACGAGATCCGCTGCATGTTCACGACGCCGAAGTTGCTCGACGCGCTCGCGAACCGGCTCGAAGACGAGGGCAGCAGCCTCGCCGACGCGGGGATCCGCGGGGTCTTCTGCGGGGGTACCGAGATGACCGCGCAGTGGGCACGCTTCGCGGTCGAAGAGCTCCTCGGCCCGGACGTCTACATGGCGGCCTGCTACGGCAACACGCTCATGGGGCTCGCGCGCGCCAAGACGCTGACGCCCGAGGACGGCTACAAGATCACCTATTACGCGCCG